>DAIOXG010000032.1:0-15065 GCA_036758085.1 Prevotella sp.
CACAAGATGACGGACGGCAGGCAGCAGGCGGTAACGATGGCTGCTTATCTTCCGCAACCAAAACCGGAGCAGACGTTTAGGGAGATTGCACCTTTCCCCGTGGATACTCCTAATGAGTATGCCGACCTTATCTTCGACAAGATAGAGGAGATTGTTAACAAGAACGACAAGTTCGTATCTATAGCGAGGACACCCGCCGAACTCTTTGCCGACAAGAAGGCTGGCAGAAAGTCTATCATGCTCGGAATTGAGAACGGACTGGCTCTTAATCACGACATAGCCAACGTGGAGCATTTCGCAAAGAGGGGAGTGGTGTATATCACGCTCTGCCACAATGGCGACAATGATATCTGCGACAGTGCAAGGCGCTCGGAGGCGACAAACAACGGCGTGAGCGACTTCGGGGCTGACGTTATAAAGGAGATGAACCGCTGCGGACTGATGGTTGACCTCAGTCATGCCGGCGAAAAGAGTTTCTATGATGCCCTCGACATCAGTCAGACGCCAATCGTGTGCAGCCACAGCAATTGCAAGGCATTGTGCGACGTGCCACGAAATCTTACCGACGACCAGATGAAGGCTCTCGCACAAAAGGGTGGAGTACAGCAGATTACGCTATACAATGGATTCCTGCGCGATGACGACAGAGAAGCCAGTATTATCGATGCTATTGCCCATCTGAACCATGCCGTTGACATAATGGGCATCGACCATGTGGGTATAGGCACAGACTTCGACGGAGACGGTGGGGTCTGCGGTATCGCTGATTCCTCGGAACTCATCAATTTCACGATACAGCTGTTGCGCCACAGATTCTCTCCTCAGGATATTGAGAAGATATGGGGAGGAAACTGGCTGAGGGTTATGGCGATGGTACAGCAGAGTGCATACTCACAACAAAAGGGATAAAATGAAAAGACAATATATATTGTTAGTGTTACTTGCCGTCGTGGCGGTAATCTCATCGTGTAAGAGCACTAAGAAGGCTGATGCCGACGAGAGTGCAGCGATAGCTGTCGGTCCGGCATTTAATGCCGATTCCGCCTATGCTTTCTGTGAGAAACAGTGTAGCTTCGGACCGAGAGTGATGAACAGCGAGGCTCACGACAAATGTGGAGAATGGATCGTGGCGAAATTCAAGCAGTACGGATGTACGGTGGTTGAGCAGAAGGCCGACCTTAAGGCTTTCGACGGCACCATGCTGAAAAGCAATAATATCATTGCAAGCTACAAACCGGAACTAACAACGCGTGTTCTGCTTTGTGCTCATTGGGACAGTCGACCGTGGGCTGACAATGATCCCGACAGTACGAACTGGAAGAAACCGGTGATGGCTGCCAACGACGGGGCAAGCGGCGTAGCCGTTATGCTCGAGGTGGCACGGTTGCTGCAAAAGGCTGATTCGCTGAACGTTGGCGTAGACTTCGTATGCTTCGATGCCGAAGACTGGGGAGTTCCGCAGTGGAGCGATGCCGAGGACAATGGCGACTCGTGGGCTCTCGGTGCACAGTATTGGGCAGCAAACCCGCATAAAGCCGGATACGAGGCTCGCTTCGGAATATTACTGGATATGGTTGGCGGAGCAGGAGCAAGATTCTCCCAGGAGGGAATGTCTAAGCAATACGCCCCTCAGATTGTAGATAAGGTCTGGGCGGCAGCCCGGGCGGCAGGTTTCGAATCCCTTTTCCCTAACGAACAGGGAGGGTTTGTTACCGATGATCATATTCCGGTAAACCAGACGGCAAAGATTCCTACCGTCGACATCATTCCGTATTACCCTAATTGCCAGCAGAGTTCCTTCGGACCGACATGGCACACCGTTGACGACACGATGGAGAATATAGACAGAAATACGCTGAAGGCTGTTGGACAGACCGTCATTCAGGTGCTGTTCTCGGAATAGAAGGCTTTTTCGTCGTGTATATACACATACAACCCGGAGAATACTGATTCCTGATAGACGGACAAGTCCCGATGCACGGGAATGGCCTCCAGGTTGTTTGACAAACAAATTAAAACCCAATAAAAATTATAAATATGGATTCTTTAAAAAAAGTATTCGCTTCAAAGCTTCTTAAAGTAAAGGCAATCAAGTTGCAGCCAGAAAACCCGTTCACTTGGGCTTCAGGATGGAAATCTCCATTCTATTGTGATAACCGCAAGACTCTGTCTTATCCGGAACTGCGCAATTATGTAAAACTGGAGCTTACTCATGCCGTGTTGGAACATTTCCCTGAGGCAGAGGCAGTTGCAGGTGTTGCCACTGGCGCTATCGCACAGGGCGCACTCGTTGCCGATGAACTTGGTCTGCCGTTCGTTTACGTCAGAAGTAAACCAAAAGACCATGGCTTGGAGAACCTTATAGAGGGCGAGCTGAAACCGGGAATGAAGGTTGTTGTTATCGAAGACCTCATCTCTACCGGCGGTTCTTCGCTGAAGGCTGTCGAGGCTATACGCAAGAACTGTTGCGAGGTTGTCGGTATGGTAGCTTCTTACACCTATGGCTTCGACATCGCAAAGAAGGCCTTTGAGGATGCCAACGTGAAACTGGTTACTCTTACTGACTATGAGCATGTTGTTGCTGAGGCTAATGAGACTGGATACATTAAACCTGAGGATGTTGAAGTACTCCACGAGTGGCGTAAGGATCCTGCAAACTGGAGAAAGTAATGAGCAAGTTTGAAAGTGGGATAAAGCATATTCCTTACAGGCAGACTGCCGTTTACGCTATGCTCAGCGACTTGAGCAATCTTGAGAAAGTTCGCGACAAGGTTCCGGAAGACAAGATAAAAGACCTGTCGTTCGACAGCGACAGCCTTTCTATCAGTGCACCGATGGGAAGCGTATCGATGAGGATTATCGAGCGTGAAGAGCCGAAATGCATAAAGTTTGCTACCGAAAATTCTCCGATTGCCGCCAATCTGTGGATTCAAATCGTGCCCGAGGGGGAGGAAGCATGCAAGATGCGTCTTACCATTAAGGCTGATATCAATCCGTTTATCAAGGGCATGGTGTCGAAACCTCTGCAGGAAGGACTGGAGAAAATCGCTGATGTACTGGCAATGATACCATACAATAATTTGTAATCATATTTACTCAAACGGCTCAGAATACTCATTCTAAACGGTCTCTTTTGGATGTAACCGTGAAAGATGAAGCGTCTGGGCCGCTTGAGCTTTATATAGGCAACGGATTGCTTGAAAATCCATAATACTTCATAGACTATGAACAAACTTTGGGAAAAGAATTACGAGATTAATAAGGAGATCGAACGTTTCACGGTGGGAAGAGACAGGGAGATGGATCTGTATCTTGCAAAGTATGACGTGCTTGGCTCTATGGCGCATATCACGATGCTGGAGTCTATCGGACTGCTGAAGAGTGATGAACTGTCGCTGCTCCTCGAAGAACTGAAGAATATATATAAGGTATGCGAAAAGGGGAATTTCGTTATTGAAGACGGGGTAGAGGATGTTCATTCACAGGTGGAGCTGATGCTTACGAGAAAACTTGGGGATATGGGAAAGAAAATCCATAGTGGACGATCCAGAAACGACCAAGTTCTCGTTGACCTGAAATTGCGCTGTCGCCATGATATCAAGGATGTGGTAGACAATATAAAGGTGCTCTTTGACGAACTGATTGGCAAGAGTGAGCAGTATAAAGACGTGCTCATGCCAGGATATACACATTTGCAGGTGGCTATGCCAAGTTCGTTCGGCTTGTGGTTCGGAGCTTATGCCGAGAGTCTTGCCGATGATATGCTCTTTATGCAGGCTGCCTATAAGATGACAAACCGTAATCCGCTGGGGTCGGCAGCCGGATATGGAAGCTCTTTCCCGCTCGACCGCGACATGACAACACGGCTACTTGGCTTCGACTCTATGGACTACAATGTTGTTTATGCTCAGATGGGACGAGGCAAGATGGAGCGCAACGTGGCATTTGCTCTCGCGTCAGTTGCCGGAACGCTTGCCAAACTGGCATTCGATGCGTGTATGTTCAATAGTCAGAACTTCTCTTTCGTTAAACTGCCGAAGGAATGTACCACCGGCAGCAGTATAATGCCGCATAAGAAGAATCCGGATGTCTTTGAACTTATCCGTGCTAAATGCAACAAGATTCAGGCTTTGCCACAGCAGATTACGCTGATTATGAACAATCTGCCGTGTGGATATTTCCGTGACCTGCAGATTATCAAGGAGGTGTTCCTTCCTGCCTTCGGCGAACTTAACGACTGTCTGCAGATGGCTGCATATATTATAAACAAGATTGAGGTTAACGAGCATATCCTCGATAATCCTATCTATGACCCTATTTTCTCCGTTGAGGAAGTAAACAGACTGGCTGCTTCGGGCATGCCTTTCCGTGATGCCTACAAGAAGGTAGGGCTGGAGATTGAAGCCGGAGAGTTTAAGCCCGACAAGAATATTCGCCATACTCATGCCGGGAGTATCGGCAATCTATGCAACGACCGTATTAAACTCTTGATGGAGAATATTTGGGAAGGATTCGGCTTCGACAGGATGATTGAGGCAGAAAGGAATTTACTTAAATAGACATTATATATTTAATTAAATGATTTTCAGAAATATATTGAGAACGATAGTATGCTTCGTCGCTACATTGTCGCTCTTTTCATGTGCCGATTCGGAATACAGCAACTATGCTTGCCATTTGGTGATAAACAACTTGACTCTAAAGAATATGATGCTTGGCAGTGCCATGACACAGGAGTCGCCGGGAACGTTCTGCCGTATTTCGATGGAAGGGACAACGAGGTTTAAGTTTGAGACGAACCAGAGTAGCGAGCCTTCCTACAGTGCTGCATCGGCAATCGACCAGAAGGCTAACTGGTCTATCGGTATCTATAATGCCGTAATTGTTGGTTTCGGAGCTCTCGACGGCAAATTTCATGCTTACGACAACCAGTGTCCGAACTGTTATGAGAGCAGCAATTTGCCGCGTTACGGACTGACGATGAATACTGATGGCACGGCGACTTGCAAATCATGCCACCGCTCGTATGATATGAACAACGACGGTTTGCTCATCAAGGGCGACAAGGGTAGGGGGCTGATACGCTACCGTGCAACGACAACAGGACCTTTGGGGGTGCTGTCGGTGAATAATTAAATTATCCAGGATATATCGGAGGGCTCCGAGCTCTCGGATTACTCGGAGTTCTCGGAGAACTCCTAAAAAATAAAATCAGATGGAAAAAGAAAACAAATACGCCCGTCAGTATCCATCGATAATGAAGGGCAAGAAAATATTATACGTCCACGGCTTTATGTCGTCGGCACAGTCGGGCACCGTGGCACGTATCCGCGAGATGCTGCCTTCTGCCGATGTTATAGCCTATGACTTGCCGATACACCCGGAGGAAGCTATGCAGCTGCTCCGGAAAGTCTGTGAGGAGCAAAAGCCCGATTTGATTATCGGAACGTCAATGGGCGGCATGTATACGGAGATGCTGTATGGTTACGACCGTATTCTCGTTAACCCGGCATTCCTCATGGGCGACACGATGACAAAACATGGTATGCTCGGCAAACAGACATTCCAGAATCCGCGTCAGGATGGAGTGCAAGACTTCATCGTAACGAAAAGTCTTGTTGAAGAATACAAAAACATCACCCACCAGTGTTTCAGCAGTATTACCGAAGAAGAAAAAAACCGTGTGTTTGGACTCTTCGGCGATGCCGACACTATGGTGGCAGCCGAGACATGGGGCGTTTTCCTTAAGCATTATCCACAGGCAATCAGTTTTCATGGCGAACACCGTCTGATAGACAAGTCGCTTATCCATGCCGTAATCCCGGTAGTGCGCTGGATTGACGACCGGCAGGAGGGAAGGGAGCGCCCGATTGTATATGTAAGTATCGATGCCTTGCGCGACGACAGGGGTGGGCAGAAACCAAGTGCAATGAAGGGCTTCCATAAATTGATAGAGAGTTATGCCGTATATGTCGTAGCTCCGTCGCCAACCAATGATACGGAGTACATTCCATCCGCACAGCAGTGGATAAAGGATGTCGTTAATGTTCCGGCATGGCAGCACGTTGTCTTCTCTAATCAGGAAAACCTGCTGTATGGTGACTATCTCATCGCCCCGGAAAGAGAATGTGATGAATCAAAGTTCATGGGAACAACGATAGCCTTGGGCTCTGATACGTTCAAGACATGGGACGAGATTGTCGAATTCTTTGAAAGGTTGGGCGGACAGTAGGTTTCATGCCGACTATACGGAATTTCGGTATAATAATACAGATAGAATGCCGAAAATGTTAAAAGAGGTTATTAATTATTATGCCGATGTAGCAAATCAAATACAATTCTCGTATAGTATTTACAAAAAAGCTACTTTTGTAGTCATAAAAACGATTAAGCGAGCGCAATGAAAACATGTTTTCGATTGCCGAGCGTGAGACATAGTCAGAGTCATTATCGACTTTGCAGTCATGATAATATTTACTTAATTCAAAATAATATGAAGATTAGAAAACTTTTTGCGTTTGCATTCTTGTTTATCGCAGGCGGTGTGTCAATGCACGCACAGGATGCGAATCCAATGATGCAACCATTGCCAATGGATCCGGCTGTAAAGACTGGAAAATTGGCAAACGGACTGACGTATTATGTACGTCACAACGGTTTTCCGGAAAAGCGTGTCAATTTCTACATCGCACAGCGTGTAGGTTCACTGCAGGAGGAGGAAAACCAGCGTGGTCTTGCTCACTTCCTTGAGCATATGTGTTTCAACGGAACAAAGAATTTCCCTGGCAACGGCGTTATTGAATATACCCGTTCTTTGGGAGTACAGTTCGGTGGCGACCTCAATGCCTATACCTCTATCGACCAGACTGTTTACAATATAAACAATGTGCCGACAACTCGTGGTACGGCAGCCCTCGATTCCTGTCTTCTCATCTTGAAAGACTGGAGCCATGACCTTACACTCGATCCAAAGGAAATAGACCAGGAGCGCGGTGTTATCCATGAGGAGTGGCGTTTGCGTACATCGGCAAGCAGCCGAATGTTTGAGCGCAACCTGGAGAAGCTTTATCCAGGCAGCAAATACGGTAAGCGTTATCCAATCGGTCTGATGTCAGTCGTTGACAACTTCAAGCCAAAGGCTCTGCGCGACTACTACGAGAAGTGGTATCATCCAACAAACCAGGCAATCATCGTTGTCGGTGATATCGATGTAGATCGTACCGTAGCAAAAATCAAGGAAATGTTCTCTGATATAAAGAATCCGGAGAATCCGGCTCCTATCGTAGAAGAGGCAGTGCCAGACAATGCCGAGCCAATCATTATCGTAGACAAGGATAAGGAAGAGCAGACGAATACAATCGAAATCATGTTCAAGTCGGAGAGCACCCCAGAGGCAGAGAAGGCATATCTGCCGTATGTACTCGAGGATTACGTGAAGTCGCTTGCAAGTTCGATGATAAACTCTCGTCTGCAGGAAGAGGCACAGAAGGCAGACGCACCATTCATCAGTGCAGCTTGCTTCGCCGGCAACTATATCTTTGCCAAGACAAAAGATGCCTTTACCTTCTATGCAATGCCTAAAGAAGGTAAAATCAACGAGGCTCTTGCAGCTGTAACACGCGAGGCAATGCGTGCTGCCAAGTTCGGATTCACCGCTACAGAATATGAGCGTGCAAAGGCAGACTATATGAGCAGCTTGGAGAGAATGTACACAAACCGCGACAAGATAAACAACGATAACTTCGGTCGTGCTTGTGCAAGCAACTATCTTGAGAACGAGCCGTTGATGTCTATCGAGCAGGAGTATCAGATGATGCAGCAGCTTACACCGATGCTGCCTGTAGAGATTGTCAACGAGGCAATGAAGCAGCTTATCAGCGTAAACGACTCTAATGTAGTGATCTACAGTACAAATACCGAGAAAGAGGGTACTGTATATCCTACTGTAGACGGACTGAAGAAAGCTTACGAGGATGCCCGCAATTCAAAGATTGAGGCTTATGTAGACAATGTTAAGCAGGAACCGCTTATCGCCAACATGCCTAAGGCTGGAAAGATCCTTTCTGAGAAAGACAGCAAGAAGTTTGGATACAAGGAGTTGACTCTGAGCAACGGTGCTCGTGTGCTCCTCAAGAAGACAAACCTGAAGGAGGGAGAGGTTCTTCTGAATGCTTCTTCCAAGGGTGGAGCCTCACTTTACGGACTCAACGACCTTATCAATACAGAGCTCTTCGATGCAGTCATCGGCAGCAGCGGTCTTGGCAACTTCAGCAGCACAGAGCTGCAGAAAGTTCTTGCAGGAAAGAATGCCAACGTAGACCTTCACCTTGGCAAACTTCATGAATATACATCAGGAAGCTGTACTCCTAAGGATATGGAGACAATGTTCCAGATGAACTACCTCTACTTCACGGCAATAAAGAAAGACGAGCAGGCTGTTGCCACTGTCCTCAACATGTATAAGAATGCTCTGAAGAACAAGAATCTCTCACCAGAGAGCGCTCTTCAGGACTCACTGACTTACACACTTCATTCACACAGTCCTCTCTACAAGTCACTCGAAGAGAGCGATATCGACAAGGTAAACTACGATCGCATTCTTCAGATTGCAAAGGAACGTACGGCAAATGCAGCTGACTTTACCTTCACAATCGTTGGTAACTTCGACGAGGCTCTCGTACGCAAGTATATCGAGCAGTACATAGCTTCTCTGCCATCTATAAAGAAGGGCAAGAATTATGTTCATGAGAACTGGAAGCCATATTCTGTATTTGCAAAGGGCGACAACGACAATACGTTCTACCGCAAGCAGGAGACACCAAAGTCAAACATCTACATGTTCTGGTATAACAACAGCACTCCATACTCTCTCGACAACTATATCAAGGCAGACGCTGCCGGACAGGTGCTCGACATGGTATACTTGAAGATCATCCGCGAGGAGCAGAGCGCAGCTTATTCAGCAAGTGCCGGCGGCTTCTCACAGCTTGGCGGCGACCAGCCTTGGACTGCAATCTACGGCTATTGCCCAGTAAAACCGGAGAAGAAGGATATCGCCATCAAGATTATGCGCGATGAATTCCAGAAGCTGTCTACAACTATCGATGCAGACATGCTGAAGAAGACAAAAGACCTGATGCTGAAGCAGTATGAGGATGCGCTGAAGACCAACAACTACTGGATGAACGTTATCAATGACTACGATGAGTATGGCATTGACAAAGACACCGACTACAAGAAGCTTGTAGAGGCACTCACTCCAGCCAGCGTGGCACAGTTCGTAAAGACCAACCTCATCGGTAAGAACAGCGTAAGCGTCATCATGTTGCCACAAGAGTAAACAAAAGACACTCACTCCGATGCAGCAAGCGGCATAATGCCGGCAAAGCATCGGTTATGAAAGATAAAATAATCCCGGTCGCAAACCAATGCGGTCGGGATTATTTAGTTGAAAGGAAGAAGATTGACAGTTTTTTTATCGCTTTTTATCATGAAATGTTCCTAAAAATTGCAGCATATCGTTTAATGTGTTATCTTTGCAAATCCTAATAGAAAGATTTATATTCAAGAACAAAAAAAATTATAGATAAAATGCCATATCTTTTCACATCAGAATCTGTATCAGAAGGACATCCAGACAAGGTGTCCGACCAAATTTCCGACGCATTGCTCGACCAGTTCCTTGCCTACGACGACAAGGCACATTGTGCTATCGAGACATTCTGTACTACGGGACAGGTAATCATCATGGGTGAGGTGCGCTCAGAGGAATATGTAGACTTGCAGACAATAGCGAGAAAAACAATCAAGAATATCGGATATACAAAGTCAGAATACCAGTTCGACGGAGACTCTTGCGGTGTCCTCACAGCCATCCATGAGCAGAGCGACGATATCAACCGTGGAGTAAGCCGCGAGGAAGACCTCGACCAGGGTGCTGGCGACCAGGGAATGATGTTCGGCTATGCCACCAACGAGACAGACAACTACATGCCTGTTTCGCTCGACTTGGCACAGCTCATAATGCGAACCCTTGCCGATATCCGCAAGGAGGGAAAGCAGATGACTTATCTGCGTCCGGACTCAAAGAGCCAGGTAACAGTGGAATACTCCGACGACAATATCCCGCAGCGCATAGACACCATCGTAGTCTCAACCCAGCATGATGACTTCATCAAGAAGGCAGACGGCACAGACGACGATGAGGCAATGCTGAAGAAAATACGCGAGGACGTGATAAATATCCTCATTCCTCGGGTAAAAGAGCAGGTAGGCGACAAGGTGTTGCAGCTCTTCAACGACGACATCAAATATTTTGTCAATCCGACAGGTAAGTTCGTTATCGGCGGACCTCATGGCGACACGGGACTGACGGGCCGTAAGATAATAGTTGATACCTATGGAGGCAAAGGCGCACACGGTGGCGGAGCCTTCTCGGGCAAGGATTCAAGCAAGGTAGACCGTTCGGCAGCCTATGCCACTCGCCATATCGCAAAGAATATGGTAGCAGCAGGAGTAGCCGACGAAATACTCGTCCAGGTAAGCTATGCCATCGGAGTGGCAGAGCCGGTGAGCGTATATGTCAACACCTACGGCAGAAGCCATGTCAACCTTTCCGACGGTGAGATAGCAGCAAAGGTAGCCAAGATGTTCGACCTTCGTCCGAAGGCAATCGAGAAACAACTGAAGCTGCGCCAGCCGATGTATCTCGAGACAGCAGCCTACGGCCACATGGGAAGAAAATCGGAGGTGGTAAAGAAAGTATTCACCAGCCGTTACCACGAAACAAAAGAAATGGAAGTAGAACTGTTTACATGGGAGAAACTCGACCTCGTAGACAGAATAAAGGAAGAATTCGGTCTGTAGGATTCATACGTTTTGCGGGCCAGCAATACAACTCGGAGTTCTCAGAGTGCTCGAATGAATAGTTCGGGATCTCCGGGGTCTCCGATTTTGCTATAATAAAAACAAAGATTATGTTACAGTCAGACTCAACAGAAGTAAAACACCAGTCTTCTCACAACATTCATATAATAGAGGAACACAAAGAGGAAATGCCTCGCCATCCGTATCAGGTGTTGCAGGAGCTTCCGCCAGATGCCACACCGGCACAGCAAGACTCGGCGTTGCAGACTGTATACAGCAGTACGCCATATTACAAGACCGCCACGCCGCTCGACTCGACGAGCATGCTCAACAGGAACAATCTCGACAAGAATCTCGAGAAGGTAGACCTGCCGCAGTATTACCGCCAGAACTTCTTCTCTACCGATTCCCTGTGGCATCCGGAGATAAACGGCGGCAGATATGGAATTGCCGGCGACCCAGTGCCATATACGATAAAGAGCGACAATATGATAACCGCCCTGCTTCTCGGATGCTTCATCTTGGCACTTGTGGCATTCTCAAAATCGAGATGGTTCATAATCCGTCAGGCAAAGAACTTCTTCAGAGTGCAGCGCAGCGGCACGACGGTGATGACAGAGACGACAAACGAGTTCCGTTTCCAGTTCTTCCTTGCGGCACAGACCTGTCTGTTGCTCTCGCTCGTTACATTTTTCTATGCCCAGGAATACAATTCCGACACTTTCTTCGTGTCGTCGCAATATCAGCTCATCGCCATCTTCTTCGGTGTCTTTGCCGGCTACTACACGCTGAAGGCACTTCTCTACACGCTTGTCAACTGGGTGTTCTTCAGCGGCAGGCAAAACGAGCAGTGGATGAAGTCATACCTCTTCATTTCGTCAATCGAGGGCGTAGTGATGTTCCCGGTAGTAGTGTCGCAGGCATATTTCGGGCTATCGGTAAAAAACACAATACTTTACATCGCATCAGTAGTAATATTGTTGCGATTACTGTCGTTATACAAGTGCTTTTTAATCTTTTTCAGACAAAAAGGCGTTTATCTGCAAATAATTTTGTACTTTTGCGCCCTTGAAATAATGCCATTGCTCACACTTTGCGGTGTGCTGTCGGTATTGATAAGTTATTTGAATATAAATTTTTAAGAGTTCGATGATTAAGAAGATATTAATTTCTCAACCCAAGCCAACAAGCGACAAATCACCATATTACAGTATTGCTGAAGACTTCGGAGTAGAGTTTGTATTCAGACCGTTCATAAAAGTGGAAGGACTCTCCTCAAAGGAGTTCCGCCAGCAGAAAATAAGCATTACAAGTTTCACGGCAGTGGTGTTCACATCACGCCACGCCATTGATAATTTTTTCAAGATTGCCAAGGAGATGCGCTTCGAGATTCCAGACACGATGAAGTATTTCTGTGTTACGGAGACAATCTCGCTGTATATCCAGAAATATGTGCAGTATCGCAAGCGTAAGGTATTCTTCGGCAGCACCGGAAAGATAGACGATCTCGTGCCGCTGATGGCAAAACACAAGTCGGAGAAATATCTCGTTCCGCTGAGCGACGTACACGACGACAGCGTGAAGAAGATGCTTGATGCCAAGGGACTGCAACACTCAGAGTGCGTGATGTACCGCACGGTATGCAACGACCTTACCGATGAGGAGATAAAGAATTTCGACTACGACATGTGTGTGTTCTTCAGTCCGTCGGGAGTTGCAGCATACAAGAAGGCATTCCCTAACGGTAGCAATCCGCCGATGAAGGCAGCAACCTTCGGACCGTCTACGTCAAAGGCAGCCCATGATGCCGGACTCGATGTGCTCGTAGAAGCACCGTCAGCCAAATACCCTTCCATGACAAGTGCTCTGCGCCGCTTCCTGATAGACCAGGAGGACTAAATGCCGTAACAAGACGACTCCCCCAATATAATGGCACAAGAAAGAAAAAATACCCTCTGCAAGGAAGAGAGGCTCCACGGGCGCAATGCCGTGGAAAATCTGTTCAAGAAAGCGGGAAGCCGTTCGATGGTATCCTTTCCGCTCAGGGTAGTCTATGCCATAAATGAGGCTGAAGAGGAGAGGGACACAAGAGTAAGAATGCTCGTCAGCGTGCCCAAGAAGCATTTCAAGCGAGCCGTGAAGCGCAACCGAGTGAAAAGACAAGTGCGCGAAGCTTACCGAAAGCATAAGCATACCCTCTGCGATGCCGTTGCCGCCATGCCGGCAGCATGCCTTGATATGGCATTTGTCTGGCTCGACGACGAGCTGCATTCCAGTGCCGACGTAGAGAAGCGGGTGGCACGACTGCTGCAAAGAGTGGAGGAGAAGATAAGCAGAGACGGAGAAGCCGTTGCGGAAGAACACAAGTAGCGGCATGAAGAGCATACTCAGACATATATCGCGAATTCTTTCGTGGTTGCTCTGCATCCCGATACTGTTCTATCAGAGATGCATCTCGCCATTCACCCCGCCCTCGTGCAGGTTTACCCCCACATGCTCCGAATATGCCCGGCAGGCAATAGTGAAACACGGACCGGTAAAGGGACTCTATCTGGCAATAAGGCGACTGCTGAGATGCCATCCGTGGGGAGGAAGCGGATACGACCCCGTGCCGTAGCCACCAGAATGGCAAGACAACTCTTAAAATAAAAATTAAACAACTAAACGATATGAAAAAGAACTTTGTTGAAGAACTGAAATGGCGCGGAATGCTGGCACAGATAATGCCAGGCACCGAAGAGCTGCTCCAAAAGGAGATGGTTACGGCATATCTGGGAACAGACCCTACTGCCGACTCCCTACACATCGGACACCTCTGCGGAATCATGATGTTGCGCCACTTGCAGCGTTGCGGCCACAAGCCTATCATTCTCGTGGGCGGCGCAACAGGTATGATTGGCGATCCTTCGGGCAAGAGCCAGGAGCGCAACCTTCTCGACGACAAGACTCTATACCATAACCAGGAGGCTATAAAAAAACAGGTGAGCAAGTTCCTCGATTTCGACGGAACTGAACCGAACAAGGCAGAGATGGTCAACAACTACGACTGGATGAAGAACTTTACGTTCCTCGACTTTGCACGTGAGGTAGGAAAGCATATCACCGTGAATTATATGATGGCAAAGGAGAGCGTACAGCAGCGCCTTAACGGTACGGCACGCGACGGACTCTCATTTACGGAGTTTACCTACCAGCTGCTCCAGGGCTACGACTTCCTCTATCTCTACCAGCACTACAACTGCAAGATGCAGCTTGGCGGCAACGACCAGTGGGGCAACATGACCACCGGTACGGAGCTTATCCGCCGCACGCTGGGAAACGACGTAGAGACATACGCCCTCACCTGTCCGCTGATAACAAAGGCAGACGGAAAGAAGTTCGGAAAGACCGAAAGCGGAAACATCTGGCTTGATCCGAAGCGCACTTCTCCGTATAAGTTCTACCAGTTCTGGCTGAACGTAAGTGATGCCGACGCTGAGCGCTACATAAAGATATTCACCAGTCTCGACAAGGAGACAATCGATGCCCTCGTGGAGGAGCACAAGCAAGATCCGGGACGACGCATCCTTCAGAAGCGTCTTGCCGAGGAGACCACCGTTCTCGTGCATTCCCGCGAGGCTCTCGACTCAGCAATCGAGGCGTCAAGCATCCTCTTCGGAAAGTCGACCAAAGACTCGCTGCTGAAGCTCGACGAGCAGACCTTCCTTGATATCTTCGAGGGCGTGCCGCAGTTTGA
Source organism: Prevotella sp. (assembly GCA_036758085.1). GTDB lineage: Bacteria > Bacteroidota > Bacteroidia > Bacteroidales > Bacteroidaceae > Prevotella. The sequence goes on from DAIOXG010000032.1 coordinate 14,603, forward strand.
AGTCGGCAAGGACGTTCTCGGTCAGCCAGCCGTAGAAATCTTTACCCAGGCAGCTCCGGTATTCGCCAGCAAAGGCGAGATGCGCAAGCTCGTACAGGGCGGTGGCGTATCGCTCAACAAGGAAAAGCTAACAGCCTTCGACCGCGTAGTTACAGCCGAAGACCTTATCGACGGCAAGTATCTGCTCGTGCAGCGCGGCAAGAAGAATTATTATTTGCTTATAGTAAAATAATGCCTCAATAGGGGCGTTATACATGAAATAAGTCTAAAATTTAGGGAATAAGGCAGCAATTAATACTTGCTGCTTTATTTTTATCTGATAAAATTTGGTAATAGAACAAAAAAGTCTTATCTTTGCATAGCCTTAATAATCAGTTGGACATGTTCCAAGATAGAATTTTTGATTAATGTCCTATGGTGTAATGGTAGCACTACAGTTTTTGGTTCTGTCAGTGGTGGTTCG
>DAIOXG010000033.1:0-15052 GCA_036758085.1 Prevotella sp.
GAGACGGGAGAGGGGAAGAAAGTAAATCAGAAACTTTAGTAAAATAAAAGGAGAGAAGCATTATGACACAGTATGGAGAAAACTATATAAGATTCGACTGGGCAATGAAACGCTTGTTGCGCAACAAGGCAAACTATGCCGTGATAGAAGGATTCCTGTCGTCGCTGATAGGCAAGAAATTCAAAATCCACAGATTCCTTGAAAGCGAAAGCAATCAGGAAGACGAGGAAGACAAATACAACCGCGTGGATATTTTGGCAGAAAGCGAGGATGGAGAGCTGTGTATCATAGAGGTGCAGAACAGTAGAGAACTGGCGTATTTCCACCGTATGCTGTATGGCGTATCAAAGGCAATAACAGAATATATAGGAATTGGTCAGCCATACGAGGAGGTGAAAAAGGTATACTCCGTAAATATCGTATACTTCGAACTGGGACAGGGTAAAGACTACGTATATCACGGGCGAACAGAGTTTATCGGAATACACGAACCACATGACGAGCTGAAACTCTCTGTACGGCAGAATGAAAGATTCTTCGGAAAAAGAGAGAAGGATATAATGAAGAGGAAAGGGGCGGCAGATGTATTCCCCGAATATTATGTATTGCGCGTAAACGACTTCGACAAAATCGCAAAGACACCGCTTGACGAATGGATAGAATTCCTGAAAACCGGCAACATCAGCGCCAAGGCTACGGCGGCAGGACTTGCCGAAGCGCGCGAATGCCTACGGGTGGATTCTCTTCCAGTAAACGAAAAACAGGCTTATTTCCGTCATATGGAGTCTGTGAGACACATGAAAAGCCTATTTGATACAAGCCGTGACGAAGGGTATCAGGACGGGTTTGATGAAGGAAGAGAAAAAGGAATGGAACAAGGAAGGAAAGAAGGAATTGAACAGGGAATGAAAGAAGGTATTGAGCAAGGAATTGAGCAAGGAATTGAGCAAGGAAGAAAAAAAGGAATAGAAGAAGGAATGAAAGAAGGAATGAAAAAACGCTCAATAGAAATAGCAAAACAGATGAAGACCCTTGGACTGACAACAGAACAGATTTCTTTAACAACAGGGTTGCCTACTTTTGAAATAGAAAAATTATAATCCTAAATTTCAGAATACTAAGATTTAACAGGGTATATCGTAATGGATTTTACGTCCGTTATGATATACCCTGTTTTGCACTTTTTGCCTCATTTTGTGCGATTTACTCCCATATTCTTGTATCGTAACATATTTTAGCGTAACTTTGCCAAGAATTTTGTGAATAAAAAAATAACAATAAGATTAATGAGGCATTCAATCCTTTTACTCTCGTCGCTTGCAGGATGCGCCATGCTGACATCCTGTTTCAAGGACGAACCGCTGAACGCAGAGTGTGATATAGAACAGGCTTATGTGCAGATTGACGACCCACTGACGATATTTACACAAGCCGACCACGCTACGAAAAATGTTGCATCAAACGAGACAAGTATCGTTTTTCCAATTAAACCAGATGCAGATGTAAGCAATATCCCTGTGGCATTCAAGATTACTCCGGGAGCAACAATCACTCCGGAGAGCGGAACAGCACTCGATTTCTCAGGTGAGATGCCGCAGCATTACACTGTGACATCAGAAGACAAAAACTGGTCGAGAAACTATACTGTTACGTTTAGAGTGAACAACATGTATGAACTTCCAACCCTTTTCAGCTTTGAAAACCACGAAATATACGATGGGGCTGGAGTGAAAGACTATTACGTGTGGTATGACATTAACCAATATGAAAAAAGAGTTGACACTTGGGCTACAGGCAATTCAGGATATAGAATGAGCAAGCTTAATGAGTCGCACGACTTGTTTCCTACCGTGCCGGTAAACGACGGTAGCGGACCAGAGAACGGGAGCCACGGAGAATACGTAAAACTTACGACTTGCGATACAGGACCTTTCGGAAAATACTCCAACCCAAAGATGCTTATCGCTGCCGGAAACTTGTTTATCGGAAAATTCAATACCGACATAGCTCTCAGAAAACCAATGATTGCTACAGAATTCGGACAGCCTTTCAATAGAATTCCTAAGCATCTTAAAGGCTGGTATAAGTACACTCCGGGCAGCACATTCCAGGATAAAGACGGGAAACCGATATCTGGAAGAGTGGACCAAGGCGACATCTATGCCGTGCTCTATCGCAACCACGATGATGAGGGAAAAGCATTTGTTCTGAACGGCAACGATGTGAAGACAAACAAATATATCGTAGCTATCGCCGAACTGGGAACAATAGACAATACACCGGACTGGACTCATTTCGATATTGAATTCAAATATAAAGACGGATTTGACCTGACTGACCCGGAATTCCTTAAGGAATTGAGAAACCTCAACGGATACAGTCTCACTATAGTATGCACATCGAGTATCGACGGTGCAAAGTTTGAAGGTGCAGTGGGAAGCACGCTGTGTGTTGACGAATTGGAACTGGAGTGTGAATAACAGAATTTGAAATAGAATATGAGGAAGAAAATTATATCGCTGCTTTTTGCAGCTGCCATTACTTTTACGGCTCATGCCGGCAATATATTCGACAATCTGAGCTATGACCTACGTGCCGGATACAATATCGGCGGTACAGCCCCTATGGGGATGCCGGCAACAATTCGTTCGCTGGATGCCTATAGGCTTACACCAAGTGTGATGCTCGGACTGGGCGTGTATAAATCGCTCGACAGACATTGGGGAATAACCACCGGACTGCGTATCGAAAACAAAGGTATGAACATCGACGCCAAGGTGAAGGGATACCACATGAAAATAGTACGTGGCGGTGAGGAAATGGAGGGCGTATTCACTGGCACCAACCATTCCGAAGTAGAGCAGTGGATGCTCACATTGCCGCTCCAGGCTACTTACTGGCTGGGGGATAAGGTCTGCCTAAAATTGGGCCCGTACCTCTCATATGTCCGCTCGCATACATTCAAAGGTTATGCCTGCGACGGATATCTACGCAAAAGAGACGACATGAACATGAAGCCTAACGACCCTACAGGACAGAAGATTGAACTAGGAAGCAAAAGCGAGGGACGTGGCGACTACGATTTCTCTGATGACATGCGCAACCTGCAGTGGGGTATGATGCTTGGAGCCGACTGGCATTTCCATAAGTCGTGGGGCGTTTTTGCCGATGTGTCATGGGGGTTCACCGGCATTTTCAAGAGCAATTTCACAGTGATGGACCAAAAGCTCTATCCTATATACGGCACTGTGGGAGTATCGTATAAATTGAGGTAAAACCCTGGAGCATAATACCATGTTTCTATTATAAAACAATAATGCATATAATGGTAAACGAAGAAACTTTATCATATATCAAAAATCACCGGACGGATGACCCTCGTAAGCTTGCCTTGCAGAGTCATCCGTCTGATGTTGATATGCAGTATGCCCTGGAACAGATAGCAGGATGGCAGACAGCACGCCACAAGTTGCCATTCTGGGCGAACGCCGAGGGTATCGTGTATCCGCCACATATCTCCATGGAACAATGTTCGTCGCAGCAGACGGCAATATACAAGCAGAGTCTTGCACAAAGGCTGCTGGGCGATGGCGCCGACATGCTCGTAGACCTCACCGGGGGCTTTGGCGTGGACTTCTCATATATGGCTAAAGTGTTCCGACATGGAGTGTATGTAGAGCGGCAGGAAGTGCTCTGCGAGGCTGCACGGCATAATTTCCCGTTGCTCGGAATAGACGGCGCACGGATAGTATGCGGCGACGGTACGGAATATCTCGGAAAAACGGGGCGGGTGTCGATGATTTATCTCGATCCGGCGCGGCGCGACAACAACGGCGGCAGGACATACGGCATCGCCGACTGCACGCCGGATGTAACGGCTCTGAAAGATATCCTCCAGGAGAAAGCCGACTTCGTGATGATTAAGCTCTCGCCAATGCTCGACTGGCACAAGGCGGTGGATGATGTCGGCGACGTCTGCGAGGTGCATATCGTATCGGTAAAGAATGAATGTAAGGAACTGCTGCTCGTAGTTGACTGCAATGGAGGCATGAACCAGACATTAAATATCTTCTGCACCAACTATGAAGCCGACGGCACGGCAACAACGGACAAATTTTCCGCTGAAGCCAATTTAAGCGCCACCTCACCGACTTTCGCCGACCCAAACGAACAACTATACCTATATGAGCCGAACGCCTCTCTGATGAAATTTGGCAGTTTCGCACAATTATGTTCAAAATACGGTATCGCGCAGATTGCGCTAAACAGCAATCTGTTTGTTTCCAAGGAAAATGTGGAAAACTTTCCAGGAAGGCGCTTTCTGATTGATGCCGTATCTGGAATGAATAAAAAAGAACTACGCAGTACTCTCGGCGGTATCGGCATGGCAAACATAACAACACGCAATTTTCCAATCTCTGTTGCAGAACTGCGCAAGCGGCTAAAGCTTAAAGACGGCGGCACCGCTTACATCTTTGCCACCACACTCCAAGACGGAAGTCATAAGCTGATTTGCTGCTCAAAGGTTTAGAAACATGCCGGAGAACAAAATAAGCCCCGATGCCTTACAGCACCGGGGCTTATCTATACAATATCAAAACTCGTTATTTAATTTCAATCTGACGGGTAGCTTTTTCTACCTTCTTCTCAATCTTAGGAAGATCAACGGTGAGGACACCATTGTTTACGCTTGCGCTAATCTTGTCTTTCTCAACATCGTCAGGCAGAAGCAACGTCTGCTCATATTTGCTGTAAGAGAACTCGCGACGCAGATAGTGGCTCTTCTTGTCCTCTTCCTTGCTGTTGCTCTTGTTCTCAATCTTGATATGAAGATTACCGTCGTGGTCTATGTTCACGTTGAAGTCATCTTTTGTCAAGCCTGGAGCAGCAAGCTCTACAGTGTAGTCTTTTTCGCTCTCCTTAACGTTGATTGCAGGAGCCGTGGCATTAACCCTCGGCATGAAGTCTGTATCAAAGAAGTCGTTAAACTCATCAGGCATCCAAAGATTTCTATTCATTACTGGTAACATATCAAATACCTCCATTTTTATTTTAGTTCTTTATTTATCCATTCATTAATCATTGTTTGAAACTCTCAAGCTCTACTGCCTTTCGGCTCTCAAGCTCTCGATTTTCACTAATGCTATATGCAACACTCGTACCATATGCCATTATCTTGATATCTTGCGCCAAACTGACTTGATTATTGACATATAGTCAGTAAAGTTTAAAATAATTAATAAAAAAGCCGTTCTGATTGACATTTTGTCAAAATCAGAACGACTAATGGATGTTTTTTAATTTCTGTTGTTATATATATTGAGGCATTGGTTTTTTTATGAAGCCTTTTATCTTACATCCACCTTGATATAATAGCCATTTTTATCTCACATTCACTTTGATAACCTTGCCGTTGCCAGACTTCACAATATATGTGCCGCCCTGCTCAAACTGGAATGAACTGGCATCATTTGCAAGCATCGTGCCGTCAAGGGTATATACCGAGAACGAGCCGTTTGTCATGCCCAAAGTCCTGCCACAGAGATAGAGACTCTTGCCTGTTGTGGCATTAATAGATTCGATGCCGCTTGCGGGATTGTATACCACTTCCACTTTTGTCTCGTCTACTTTCGTTCCGTTCTCATCAACGGTGGTAACGGTCTGTCCATTTACGAGTCCGTTCTCGTCATAGCTGTATGTTATTTCCTTGTAAGCATAGGCATCAGGAATAGAAGCACGGCTCGGTGCCATGTTGCCGACGTTACTGTCAGCATACAGTTCTTCATATATCCTTTCCTTCAACAGTCGGTTGCCCTGAAGAACGAAAACTGGCAAGCCTTGGGCATTGCTGCATATAGTTTTGTCGTCTTCATGCGAAACGGAGAAATATGTATTGTCGTTTGTATTGACATATGCTGATGCTTCTCCCAAAGAATATTCAAAGTCATGCCAACCCAAGCCGTCGCCATATGAATATCCTTGAGCTTTCATGTAAGCCACAGCCCGGTCTTTAACTGATACTATAATGGTACTGTCGGTGCTGAAACCCTCGTAGTCGCAGATAAGGTTAGGACGAACGAAACTTATATCCTCAGTCTGCACCTCTTGAATAAAGGTGGACTGTTCGTATTTGCCTTTTTCAACAATTTTGAATCCCTTGTTAAGCTTTGTTATGCTGCCGCTTCTCTCACTATCATCGCCATCGCCCGATGAAAGTCTTTTGTAGCCAACGGTTCCGTTGTCATAGGTGAATGAATAGTCGCGGGTATATGTTCGGCTTCCGGCATAAGAAGTGTTTTCGCTGCTCGTCTCATGACTGCTTGTCAGCAGTTCTCCCTGCCAGTTATAGTCGGTGGTTATCGTCTCTTCGTTGTATCCGCCGTCTTCCCATGATTCTTTTGAATGAACATACTGTCTGGTGATATGTCCGTTGGCATCAACGGTAAAAGTGTTTTCGTCTATAAAGCCTTCCTCCTCGGTTTTGGTGGAAACCAAAGAGAGCAGTTTGCCGTTGGCATCGCGGTTGAATGTCAAATCCTCAACCCATGGTATGTTTGGCTCGTAGTCATCGTCTACGAGGTGGCGGTTAGTCAATGGACCATCCATACCGAAGATGTCGTGCCAAGGATTGCCTATGCCATACACCTCGTCATTGAAGTATGTGTAAGTTTCGTTGTATTCAAGTCGCCATTCCGGTTCCTTTGTCGAGAATTCACTCATTCCCTTTGCCGGAGCTTTAGAATAGTCAGTGCCTGCGTCTTCTTCGTCAGCATCATAGTATTTCTTTATTGCCGAGATTCTGCCCAGAGCATCGTAGATATATTCGTATTTACGGTTTTCTGCGTGTATGCTCCACGTCTTATATTCTGTCAGTTTGCCGTTCTCCGGGTTATACACATAATGTTCGAGAGTCATCGGATTGTCGTAGCCGTCGTAAGTGTCGTTGGTTATAATGGTTGAATCGTTCAGATTGCCCGAAAACTCCTTTGATTTGTAATCCGCAGCAATTCTTGTGCAGTTGCCGTTTTGGTCGAACGAGACAGAACGTTCTTCTCTTTGGGCAGATGCGTGGCCATCGAAAACAGTGTAATGACGCAAATTACCATTTTTCCAGAAGCTCCATTCGCTGCTGCAATAATCTCCGTCGTCGGTTATGATATAGGTATATAGCGTGTAGTCATCATTATTGTAATCAACAGATATTGTATAAGAATCAAACTCGGTGTATGGCTTTTCATACACAACTCTCTTTGAAACAATCCTGCCCTGATTGTCATACTCATAGGTATACACCCCCTTGTTGTAAAGTTCTTCGTCAGACCATTCCACTCCGTTGAAGTATTTTTTGTATATAGTTTCGGAACTGCGTTCCATGTTCTTGTTGTAAGCAAAAACATAGCGGTAGATGTTGTTACCATTCATCTTCATCGCCTGGTCTATATAAACACCCTTCTGTAGACCTCTGTATGCAACACTTTTACTCTCAGACTTGTCGTAAGTGTTTGCAGCAGTTTCCTTTCTGAGTTCTGATTTCTGTTTCTGCTGTCTATGGTAGTAATTACCAAGACGCAATTCTTGCCCGTATGACGCAATCGAAGCTGCGGCAAGTGTTAAAAGTAAGGCTTTTCTCATGTTGATGATATTAATATGATTTATTATTTCGTTTATATAATTAGTACTCTATCTATAAATATATAAATTAATGAAAAAGGGGGAAAGATATATGCAGCCTATTGCCATTTTGTCAATATTCCAAGCCTGTAGGCTTTGCCTATAAGCTCGGCAATGTTTTTGGAATGGGTTTTCCTCAATAATTGACGTCGGTGGAAGTTCACCGTGTTTTTGGATATAAAAAGGGCTTCGGCTATATCATTGCTACTTAAACCTCTTGACAAGAAATCCAAGATTTCGATTTCCCGCTTTGTTATTTGGCTTCTTATATCTTCTGACATGTTTGTTACGTTTGACGTTGTCCATTGTTTTTTCGTATACAAATTTAGAAACGTTCCGTATATATTACAAATTTATTCTTTGAAAACAACTTGTCAAAGGATAAAAACTATCATTTTCGGTAGGTAACAAACTATTGATTTCCGTAGTTTATGTGTTGTTGATTAGAGTGTAGATCCAAAGAGGAACAGCATTGTTTTCACAAAGAAAACAATCCCAGTTCCCTTGCTTTGTTTACAGCCTCTGCAGCATTTGCCGCATCAAGCTTCTGCATTATTCTGCGGCGGTGGAATTCCACGGTATTCACCGAGATGTTGAGTTGTTCGGCAATATCAGTGGCCGATTTGCCGCAGGCTGTAATCCGCAATATTTCAGCCTCGCGCTTCGACAGCATATCCGGTGATGTTGAAAGGCTGTTGAGCAGTTGGTTGAATGTAGCGCTGTAATATCCTTTGCCATTCTTTATCATTGAGAGTGCACGAGTCAGTTCTGCCGGTTCGTCGGCCTTCAGCACCACGGCGTCCGGATCTGTAGAGAGAAGTTGCCTCACCACCCACACTTCCTCGTGCATGGTGTATACAATTACCTTTGTTTGCGGACATGTCTCGTGCACATTGTTTATCAATTCTATTCCGCTTTTGCCGTCAAGGTCAAGATCGGTAATCAATACATCAATATTGTTTGTGGTTATGATTCCAAGTGCTTCATCAGCAGTAGATGCCGAAAGGATGCAGGATTCCGGCATTTTGTTTTCTATCAACAGCTTTATCCCAGAAAGGACTACAGGATGATCGTCAGTAATCAGTATTCTCATTTTGACACTATTTCAACATTGTACTTTCTTCTACTCTCAACAGAGTTTTTTATAGCATTATTTCAGCAGAGAGTTTTTTAGTTTGATTTCAACGGAGTATTTACCGTTGCTGTAGCCGCAGATTGCTGTAGCCCCTATGCTTGCGGCACGCATCTTTATCGTTTCCATGCCAATGCCGTTATGCCTGTCGTTTACCGGTTTTGTTTCAGATATATTTTCAACGCATACTCTAATATCATCGTCATTTGCATCAAGAAAAACGGATATGCAATTATCCTCTCCATGCTTTATGGCATTAGACACAGCCTCTTGCGTTATGCGGTAGAGTTCGTAGCAGATATTTTGTGGAAGTTCCTTCCATTTATCGTTGCCCATTACAGAGACTTCCACGTTTTTGTTCAAGTCCTTGGAGACAACCCTTGTGTATTGTTCCACCGCTTCCGGCAATGAAGTGCTGTCAAACAGAGGTGGCATGAGGGCATGCGACAGGTTGCGAGCGTCGCGCCATACATCTTGCAGTTGTTTTTTTGCTTTCTCCATATCGTTATTCATCAGCAAATTGATAGCAAGGATGTCATTGCACACCCCGTCGTGCAATTCTTTTGCCATACGCCTCCGTTCATTCTCCAGCCCGTTGATATAGCTGCGCTTCCGCTCAAGTTCGGCGCGCTGCGATGCAATTCTCTTGCGATATAAAACTACACAAACGGCAACCCCCAATACAGCAACAGCAATGGCAAGCCACAGGATGCGGTTCTGCTGTTCAGCTTCGCGAAGGCTCAGCTGCTCAATCTTCATCTCCTTTTCAAGAGTCTTGTATTTTATGGTGAATTCGCTCAAACTCCTCTCAACATCGCTTTCCTTCACGGAATCAAGCTTTTGGTAAGCCTGTGTCAAGGCAGCGAATGCCTCGTCTCTTCTGTTCAGTTGCCATAGACAGGTGGCTTTAGAGTAAAGAAGCCTGTCTTCCGGCATAGCATGATTGTCGTTGTTGGCGGTGGTGATGCTGTCGAGCAGTGTAAGTTGTTGGGCGTAGCGTTTCTGTTTGCCAAGCATTTCGGCTTTTATGTCGAGAATGCCGAGCACGCCGTTGCTGGTAGGGCTCAGTCCCTTTATCGCTTTTTCTGCATACTTCATATAATAGTCAAGCATACCGATGTTGTTCAGTTCACTGTGAGCCTTGAGTAGAGGCGAGAGATATTTCAGTGTCAGAACATTATAGTTGGCCTTGAGAACGTTTTTCCACAGAGGTGTCATGACGCGCACCACATCCTTGTATTTTTTCATCCTCAAGTAAATACCGCCCACGTTAGCCCTTGCCGAGAGCCATTCCACAGTGTCCCGTGATGCAAGAGCCATTTTTTCAGCCCTTCGTGAGTATTCGAGAGCTTCGGCAAAGCGGTTGTCCTCACTGAACAGTACGGCGGCACAGTTGTCGAGATAGATTTCATATTCACTGTTTTTCTCCTTCACGGCAAGTTCGATACCCTTGTTGTACTCCGCAATGGCAGAATCAGTTTCACCCGTTCGTCGGTATGCTATTCCGAGTGCGCCTCTAATATTTAGCACAGCATCCACATCATTGTTCTTTTTTGCCAAAGCCAGTGCCTCTTTCCCAGTGGCAATAGCCTCTGCCATTTGTCCCATATCGGTCAGCGCCACGGTTTTCTCGCTCAGCAGCCAGCAGCGTGTGGTGTCGGCAGGAGCCATTGCCAGGGCACTGTCGGCAAGCGATACGGCAATTTTCTTGTTGCCAGTGGCGTTTTGCTCGGCAACCTGCTCGAGCAAGTCGTATGCCATGTCGTTGTTGGCAGATGTTTTTCTCCCCGATGGGGAACACGAAAAAGCCACAACCGCTATTGCCGTTGCGACAAGGCAGTTGTGATATGTAAAAATGATGTGTGATGATATTTTGTGCATGCGTATTGTGTGGCGTTCTATATGGATTTATTGTAGTCGTCGAGAGCTTTGAAGAAAGCGTTGATGTTTTTCAGCGGTGTGTGTGGCGGAGTGTCGCATCCGCTTGACAGTACAAAGTTTGGATATTTAGCCATATCCCGCAGCAGTTGGCTTGTGTAGTCATACATCATTTCCGGTGTGCCCTCCTTGAACATCGACACAGGGTCCACGTTGCCCATTGCCAATGCCGTGGGTGGCACATCCTTTATCACTTCCCTCATGTTGCATTTGTTGCCAAAGTGGTAGGCCGCAGCACCGGTAGCCACCATAGCCTTTGTGCAGTGGCCTGTGTTTCCGCAGTTGTGCAGAACGATGCAGAATGTGTCGTCTTGCACTTGATTTACAATATACCTGATATAGTCTGACGAGAATCGCTTGCAGTCGTCGTTTGACATCAGTCCGGCTGCAGGTTCTGCCATTACCACGCCGTCGGCGCCGGTTGCCTTCAGAGCGCGACAGTATTTCAGTATGAACTCCGTGCATTTCGACAGCAACGTGTGTGCGGCATCGGGGTCTTGATAAATCAGCACCATGATTTCCGACATGTCGTATAGTCTGCCGGCAAGTGAGAACGGTCCGATGCAACCACCGAGCACGGGGCGGTCGGTTATTGCTCTTGCCGAAAGCAAGTTTGCCTTTAGGTATTGCGCCACTCTGCCAGTCTTCAGCGACGGCACGGCAATAGCCTTTATGTCGTCGGCATTGTTGAGCAGATGGCCCACAACGGCAGGCACGGCATTTTCTGTGAAATGAATGTCGGCCCCGAAAGCTTCCGCCTCTACCGTGAGGTCCATAATAACGGTGGCAGCTGCCGATGGATATTTCTCGTACAGAGCCTTGATAGCTTCAAAATGCACCTGTCCGTCGCAGCAAGCCTCTCTCACGGTGTTTCCCGTGAACTCTATTCCCGGATGTGTCATGATGGGCACTGCCACGGTTTTCTTGTTGCTGATGACATTGTCAATCCATTGTTTCATTGTTGTTTTCATAATAATAAAGATTTTTGTTAATATGACGAAAAACTGTATTGTTTGTAATATCCTTTTATTCTGAATTTGGCATACAGCCACATAGTAGCCTATTTGTCGGCAAGCCAAACCATCCATCCTTTGTTCAGCTCCTTGCTGGAGCGTCATTCCATTTTCCGGGAGAAACGCCTTCGGCTTCTTTGAAAGTCTTTGAGAAATAGCTCATAGACAGATATCCGGCACGTCGAGCCACCTCTCCAACAGGCATGTCAGGGTTCTTTCCCATCAGTTCTTTGGCATATTCCAGCCGCATGCCGTTTATCCATTCCCGAAAGGTTATGCCATATCGTCTGTTGATAAACGAGGATATGTATGTGCGGTTGCTTCCAGTTTCGCGTGCTACATCTGCTATTGTTATGCCTCCGGCAGTGAATTTCTTCTCGTCTGTCCATTTCTTCAGCTGCCGCTCCAATATCGTCTCCAGAACCTTAGCCATTCCTATTGCCGGACGCTCCTGGTTATCCGACGGCTTGTCTTCCCTGACGCCACTGTCTGCTGCGACATTTGCATATTCATTGCTGTCCTCGTTGGCAAGGGCGCCCTCTACATTCTCATAGAAAAGAAAGTAGTTGGCATACGACGTATACAAATAGATGTAAAATGGGATGGCAGAGATTATCCAGACAAAGACATACTTGTTTGGCACGAACGTGAATACACCTTGTCCTACACCGAATATAATCGCCCAATATGTAAATACCGACATCCAGCGTATATAGGCTTCACTGTCCTCAGAGTAGTAGTCGTCAAGTTTCCGCTTTGCCTTACGGAATGTTATAAACACTCTGCGTGCAATTTTCACGGCATATATTATAAAAAGTATGGCAAGTATAAACGGTGTCACCTTTCTGAACAATCCTTCGGGCACGTAGCAGCACAGCAGAAACGTCAGCAGGCAATAGGCAACCCATCCTGCCATGTGTTGCAGAAAGCGATCTTTTGTCAAGTGCTTCCGGTCTAACAACATCATCAGTCCACTGCCAAACATGATTACGGCAATCCAATATGTACATAGATTGATTAATATTGCTAACGTGGAACTTGTCAGTCGAGGCGTAACAAACAGGTGTACCATATAGTTTGCCGACAGGATCAGCATGGCTACCCCCATAAACATTCTCGACTGGCGGTAGGGCCGATAGCTCTCTTTCTTAGGCAACTTGCCGAAGATGAAGCGGTAGCTGAAAAATATTAAGAGCGTAAGTGATACGCATAATGAATAGTGGTATATTTCTAATTCCATCGTCCTTTTTTTTGCAAAGATAATGCAAAAATCCGATTAAGCGAATAGAATGATAATTCATTATCATTATTGAGCATGAGGATTTTATCAAAATCGAGTGGAGAACGAAATGAATTCATTCATTTCTTATCCCGAGATGCAGCTTATCTTATGATATAAGCTGATGCAAGCTAAAACTCCACATAATGCTTTAGTCGCTCAATATCGGCGGCGGTGAACGATTTCATCAGCCGCAGGTCGGCAAGCGACTTTATACTGCCACGAAGGCGGCGGTAGTCCACAATATCGCGTGCCTGATAGAAATTAAAATACGGATGCTGACGAAGCTGACTATATGTTAGCTTGTTTATATTAAGCCTGTGCACGGCGGAGGCATCGACATGCACGTAAGCCACCGCCTCTTGCGGGAAACCGTCGATTTCCATCAGCTGACTGGAGGAATAGAAGCCGCCAAGCTTCTCCCTCCGTCTCACTATGGCACGGGCAAAGCTACTACCAATGCCCGGAATCTTCTTCAGCTGCGTGGTGTCGGCAGAATTAAGGGCTATATGCTCGCCGGCTTTTAGCTTGTAGGGATAAAGCGAGGTGTCGCGCGGTGCTGGCGACTGGTTCCTTTCATGGGTTGCTGGCATGTTATCGCCATAAGTAGAAGAATAGAATTCAGAAGCCGGCAGATAGTCGTCGCTAATATGGATATACGGAGCGAGCGTCTCATATTGTTTTTTCGTAATGCCGTAGACTCGGGCGAAGTCTTCCTTACAGCGGAAAATGCCGCCAGCGGCACGGTATTTATAAATATTGCGTATCATCCACGACTGAAGACCGAGCTTTAAGAAAGCAGTACTGTCGGCAGTATTAGGATCAAAAGCAAAGAGTTCCACTTTTCTCTTGGTATCATCATAACCTTCCTCACCATAAGCCGAAACACCGCCTCTGCCATTGTTTTCAACGGCAGAAACGGCGCTTTCCATTTCATCGTGTTCCAGATTACCTATTACAAACACGGCAGTAAGAACCACCGCGGCAAGAGACAACAGGAATACGACAACTATACGGTCGCTCTTGTTAAGATAAAACAGCTCTCCTATCCTCATGATATGTCATCTGTATTCCTCGGGCAACTGATTCTTCCATTCGGAGAACGGCATCTGTCGAAGACAAGAATTGTAGAAACGGCGGTCGCCCGTCACTTCGTCGGCAATGAAACCAGGCTTTTCGTATGGTTCATCCTCTGACGACAATTCCACCTCTGCCATCACCAGGCCGTCGTTCACGCCATAAAACTCGTCAACCTCAAAGGTATGGTTGCCGCATGGCACGAGATAGCGGGTCTTATCGATAATGCCAGGTTCGCAGAGTTGCATCAGGTGTTCAGCTTCATCAAGCGTGATCTCCTTTTCAAACTCATAGCGTGTCAATCCGCAATAACTCGAAGGTCCCTTTATAGTGAGAAAACCCTTTCCGTCACGGATGCGCACACGGACGGTGCGCCCCTTTGCGCTGCAGATATATCCTTGTTTGATGCGCGACGACGAGCAAGCCATACGCTTGTATTCGCCGTCGCGTTTGTGTACAAGAAATTTGCGTTCAATCTCAAGTCCGCTCATAATCCTCGTATTATGCCTGTACGGAATAGAATACGAGCAAAGCCACGGCACCTAATGCCAAGACTGCCAGAATCCAATTGAACACTTTTGCTCCTTCTTTTGCCTGCTGCTCCTTGTAGCGCTCTCGGCGTGCTTTTCCTGTCTCACTCATAGTATTAATCTTTTAGTTGTTATAATGATATTGTTTACTGTTCATCGTCGTTAACAGGGAATTCCATCAGATAAGCCTTGATGAATCCGTCGATCTTTCCGTCCATCACACCATCTACATCAGAGGTCTGATAGTTAGTGCGGTGGTCTTTCACTCGGCGGTCGTCAAACACGTAGCTACGTATCTGACTGCCCCACTCTATCTTCTTCTTTCCAGCCTCAATCTTAGCTTGAGCTTCAAGACGCTTCTTCATGGCGCGGTCGTAGAGTTGCGACTTGAGCAATCGCATGGCGTTGTTAC
>DAIOXG010000034.1:0-14648 GCA_036758085.1 Prevotella sp.
ACACGAAAATAGGAGATAAACACCTATAATTAGTGTTTACCTCCTACTCGATTATATCTGCGAACAATTCATGAATTGTAATATAAAGTGTGTCAGAAAGTTCAGCAGCATTTCATGATATTGACGTTTTATTGATATTTTTGCATTGAAAAACAACAGTAAGATAAAGTAAACGATAAAACGAGTAGACATGAAGAAAATTTTTTTAACCGCCGTTGCGGCATGGAGTGTGGTATCGGCGACATTTGCCCAAAACGGGTGGATGATGAACATCCACATGAAGTCGGGTGAATTGAAGACTATCCCGTGTGAAGATGTGGATAAGATAACCTTCAGCAAGGGAAATAGCCAGCTTTATGCTGACGTAGCAGCTACAGATAGTTACAATCTCTACTACGGGGCAGTTTCGAGCGAACTGGGAATGTACATGATACATCTCTGCGATGGGAAACTGACTACTGGCGGACTGCCCACGGAGATAAACCGGCACGACATCCGGCTTACTGTGATGGCAAAGCCGTCTGCCGACTCTGACAATGCCTCGCTTGAGACGGGCACGTACACGTTGACCGACAACCCGAATGAACGCGGCGTCTTTGGAAAGCAGAGCGTTTATATAGAAACCAACACGGTGAATGCTGCCGGAAAGGTTGACGGATTCCTCGATTCGCTAAAGGTATGTACGCTGGACGTGGAGAACCGGGGCGACGGTACATATCGTCTGGAGATGAATGGAGAACTCGACGAGTGCGGTCCCATACGCTTCGTTTACGACGGAAAGCTTGAGTTTGTCAACAAAGACAAGAATACCGGCTACGACTATATAACGTCTGACGTAAACTTTGTGCCTGCGGCAATGAGCGGCAGATATGTGCGCGCCACAGACAAATACTGCGACTACAGTATCGCCTTCTACAATTGCACTGTTGACGACGATGGTTTCGTGTCGGGTGCCGGCGAACTGCTCAATCTTGTGCTTCTCACTCCCTATGCCGTGCCGATGGATATCAGTACTATCGCTGGCACATACGATGTGGTGATGCCCGTGAGTGGAGCAAAATACGAGGCAGGAAAGTTTATCGGCGGAACGATGTATGAGACGTCCTACGGTACTCTGCCAATGGGTTCCTATTATGAGGAACTCGACGACGAGGGATATGCCAAGGCATACGGCATGTTCTGTGGCGGAACGGTAACAGTGACGAACAGTCTCGGGGAGCTGACTTTCAACTGCAACTGTTTGACGCCGCAGGGACATATGGTGGTGATGAACTACACGGGCAACGCCAGTGCGATAGAGGACCAGTCGGAGAGCGATGCAAGCTATTCGGCCAAAACTGCAGTAAAGACAAGTATCAAAGGTATCGCTTGTGCCGATTTGAAGGTGGCGCTACATTCAAGGATAATGGGCGATACCACTGTTCCTGTAATCCTCATGAAGAGATAATCTAAAGGGAAAAACAGCCATTAGGCAACGTAGAAATATAAAAATAGCCCGGATTGCTTGTCGAAAGCAGTCCGGGCTTTATTTACAGCTGGAGTATTGCGGCCAAACGCTTGTGTTGCATGGTCACTGCACCAAAGGTGCTTGGTCGTTGCACCTTTTGTGCCACTATTAGTCGTATTATCTATTTATAACATACTTGTTCACGTAGGTGTGCTTGCCGTCGTTGATTTTCACGATTTTCGCTCCGCCTCCCACCGACATCATGTCTGCATCCGTGAGCTTGCCCACAGTGGTCTGCAGCAGCAGTCTGCCGCTCTCGTCGAAGATGGAAATACGCGAGTTCTTGTCGTTTGCAGCCTTCACGTCGGCAATGCCCAAGGTGCTGTCGGCATCCTTCAGGTTGAAGGCGATGTCGCACTCAGCGTTCCCGAACGTACCCTGAGTGAGTTTCGTAGTAACCTGTTCGCCGTTCTCGTCCCTGCCAAGTTGGTAAATCTGGTAGTATCCGTTGCCATAGGCTGCACTGCTGATTCCATCGCCACCTGCATCATAGATTACGAGCGAGTAGCAGTCATCAGTCTTCAGATTGAAAGTCTCCTTGTATTTGTGGCGTGCCTCGGTATAGGGTCCGCCCTGTTGTACCACGTCGCCGGCAGAGTTGAACACCTTCCAGGTTGTTTCCTCAGGCTTTTTGTCTGTATATATATCCATTCGCACAGCGCCCTTCGCCTGCATAGAGTTGCTGAAGTTCACGATTACGGCATTACTCTCGGTAGTGGTGCCGTTAATCTCGGAGAGCCAAACCTTGGCAGTATTCTTCGAACCGTCTGTAGACAGCGAGAAGTCTCGTATGTCCTCAAGCGGCAACGTCGCCTTCTCGAGCCTTGCCAGACTGCCCGTCCAATTGTAGGTGTGTGCCACGCCGTTCACCTCCACGTTAAGCTTAACACTTGTCAGTACATTGTCGCCGTCGTTGCGGAAGGTTACGTTGCCGTAGAAGTCAGGCGTGCAGATAAAGTCAGGCGTGTCGTTCACGCTGATAAGATTGGCATAGTCGGCAGCCACAGCCTTCTTTGGTATGTAGGCAGAGCCCACGATTTGCTTCGTCGAGATGTCTTGTACGAAAGCCACCACTCCAAGTTCGTCCTCGTCGTAGAAAGAGTTTAAGTCGCACGAATAGCTGAAGTCGTAGGCCTTGTCCTTCTCCATGCTCTGTGCGAAGGTAGCCCCATCGCCGTCGGGCATGATACGCTTCACCACGTATTCCATCTCTTTCTCACCGTTGGAGAAAGCCGTTGGAGCCTCGTAGTATTCCTCGATGGCAGCGACGAAGAGTCTCAGGTTTGACGCATCCTCCACGTCGATCGGCGATGAAACGTTACCATCAACCTTCAGCGTATGGTCAGCCACACTGCTACTTATCTTTATGTCGTATTTCATGTCAATGCTTGCGGCACCGGTGAAGATGCCATTGAGCAATGTTGGGCTAAGCGAGTAGTTTAACTGCGTGCCGTTCACGATGAACGTAGGATAAGAGTTTACGCCATAGAAGGCGATGCGTTTGTCCAGGTTGTCTTTCTCTGCCAGATAGAACGGGTCTTCCGGGTCGGGATATACTCCGTGGTATTTCAGACAGATCACGTCGCCGAGACGTTCGTTGACCACCTGGTCGAGCACCGGTGCAAATTTTGCACACGGTCCGCAGCCAGTGTTGGTGAAGTTCTCTACCACCACTATATTTCTGTTGGCGAGTTGCCCAGGACCTGCAACAGGTGTCGTTGCGTTTGTGAACAGGTCTTGCCATGAACCAGCCACGCGGATGTTGTCGATATCCATGTCGTTGTATTCCTGTTCCCTCTTTGAAGAGTTTCTCGACAGGGCGATGGCAGAAATCTCTGGAAGGTCCTGCGAACTGATTCCCACCGATTTGGTATCCGCAAGAGCGGCAGGTTCTTCGTTGAAGTCGGTAGGATTTACCCATAGCGACACTACGTCGTTGGCGTCCCCCTCTACAAATTCATATTTTATCACTACGAGGTAAGTCTTGTTCAGGTCATACTCCTCGCTCGTGTTTGCAAGGTCGGCGAGCCTTGTCTTGCCCACTCCGAAGCGGAACTTTCCTTCCGTTTCAGAAGCCGTTGTTGACACGAAACCCACAGAGAAACCATAGTCGGTGTCATTGATCTTCCCGTCGCCCAACTTGCTCCTTAGAAATCTCATGAAAGGTTTTCCGTCGCCTGCCTTTTCCACCTTTACGAGTGCGCTTGCATATACTGCCCCGTTTGAAATCATAGTCTTGTCGAGCGGCGACTGGAAAGAGTAGCAGTTGCTGAGGTTTGCCATCCTCACGCTGTAGCCTGTGGCGTCGTCAGAGTATCCGTCGTAGGTGAGGCTACCCTCCACCACATTCATCGTGTTCTCGCTTGTCCCCGCACCATATTTCACCCATGGTCCCTGCTGGTAGAGGTCGCCGGCGGAGTAGCTGTTGAAGTCCTCGGTGAGATACCTCTGTGCTGCGGCGCTGTATGGCATCATTCCGCATACGGCAGAAAGAGCCATGCCGACAAACAATCTTTTATGCTTAAAAAATCCTATCATATTGAATACCTTTTTGTGCATATAATGTTATGCGTTATACTTATTGTAAGTAATAAGAGAGAGAAAATCTCCCGATGCGGGACATTCCCTGCAAGGAGAGATTTTCAGTATGTCTTGTTTACTTATTTAGATATCTTCATGCTCTGTGTTCTGCCCTGTGCGTCTTTTACAGTTACGATGTACATGCCCGGAGCGAGTGTAGCGGAGTTGAACTTGCCGCCTTTTACGGTTTGAACGAGCTTGCCGTCGATGCTGCGGATTGTGGCAGAAGTGATGTCTGCCAGGTTGTCGTTAACGTTGTCGATACCGGAAGTCTTGTCTTCTTCGATAGAGAAGTTGAACAGGTAAACATTGTCAGTAGGACTCTTCGCCGTACTTGTTACGTGGAAAGCGATACGGTATACGCCGCTCTCGTCAACCTTCAGCACAGTCTCGTCCTCTTTGCTCTGGTCGAGAGTGTTCTTCTGCATCTGGCAGTCGGCAAACTTTGTGAATGTAGCGTCGTCGGTGAGTGAAGTGCCTCTTTCGAGAGTCAGCTTGTAGCTTTCGCCGTCGCAGAGAGACAGGCTCTTAATCTTGTAAGACTTTGTCGCATCGAGTTTGAACTCAGGAGAGATATAGTAGTCGTTCCAAGGCGTGTCGTCGAAGTTGATGCCGGTGAACACGCAGTTTATGTATTTCTTGCCCTCAGTAGTCTTTACCGAAGCCTCACCGTAAGTCCAGTGTCCGTAGTCGCTGGCAGGAGTACTCTTGTCGAGATAAGCCCAGTCGGCAGGTTTGCCGGCAGTGAAGTCTATGCTGTAAGGCAGAGCTGTGGTGTTGTCCTTTTCAAACGTACCGTCGTCGTAGATTCTTGCACCTCTAAGGATAGAGTAGTCATCCTCGTTGTTTCCCTTGTATACCACGTAAGAGCAGTCGTCGCCCTTCAGGAAGTTCACGTCGCTTATTTCTCCGTCTTCGGCAATCTGCTGTTTCCACAACACGTTGGCATCCTTGTCGATGCGAGCCACGTAGAGCTTCTCCTTGCCCCACTGTATCACGTCGGAGTAGCATATGAGCCACTCGCCGTCGCCTACCGGCTGAGCACCGTAGACATTGAATGCCCATCCGGCAGCATCGTCATACTTTATTTCAATTTGCTTCGCGTCGTCGCCGAAGAGACGGTCGCCCTCCTCGTTGAACTTCTGCACGTTCATTGAGTATGTGCCGTTGCCGAGGCTCTGTGCGAAAGCTACGAGAGCCGTGTTGTTCTTCGTGTCGACAGCCATCTTCGGGTAGTCGATGTCCTTGTTCTCGTCGGAGAGAGCGTCCATGGCATCAAGACCGAAGGTAGGGTCGCCGTCGGCAGTAACATGCTGTGTGGCGATGGTGTGGCCGAAGTCGCCCACGTTCCTCACGTATGTGATATACACGCCGCCCTTGCCGTCAGAGAGAATCTTGTAAGGATGAAGGTCGTGTCCGCCGAATATCGTAGAAGTTACCACAGCAGGTTCTGCCCATACAGCTTTTCCGTCACGTGTGTATCGCTGCACCTCCACACCGTCGGAGCCGGAGCCTATGGTCAGGAAGTCGGAACCGACACTCTGAATCACCTGTCCGAATATCTTCAGCGGTTCGGTGAATCCCAACGTTCCGTCGGCAGAGACGCGGTTGAAATAGTTCACTTCGTCAGATGTAGCCGAGTGGTCCTGAATCCATACATCATCGCCCACCACAAACGTGTCGGTAAACGGCGAGTTGATGCGGTCGGTCAGTGCCAGTCCGTCAAGTCCCCATATGTAGTCCTGGTTTTGATCAATCTTATACCATACCGGGGTAAACGCGTTGTACATTTCAAGGTCTTCAGTCTCTTCAGCCCTAGAGTCGGCATTGCTCACGATGGCACAGCCGTCGGAAGTAACGGCGAGCGAATAAGCACTGTTCCATGACGGCGACTTGTGTGTTGCGATGTC
Source organism: Prevotella sp. (assembly GCA_036758085.1). Classification (GTDB taxonomy): domain Bacteria; phylum Bacteroidota; class Bacteroidia; order Bacteroidales; family Bacteroidaceae; genus Prevotella. Next base: position 5,998 of record DAIOXG010000034.1, read on the forward strand.
AAGACCCTTCTCGCCGAAGAGCATCTTGCCGTCTTTGTCGAGGAGCTGCAGATGCGGGAAGCTGTAGCAGATGGCATTGTCCACTCTCGCCGACGACCTCCATGATACGTACATCTTGCCGTCGTTTGTCAGGGCGACAATCGGATCGTTCGTTCCTACCGCGGTGCCAATCTGTACCGGCACATTGCTTGTGTTCCACTGTGCGCTTGCTGTCAATGCTGCAGCAATTGCCGCGCTCGCTAGAGTAAATCTTTTCATAAGCGTCTTAATTAAAAGGTTTGTATTGTGTTCTTGTCTTTAAAATACAACTTTACATTTCATTTTGATTATTTTCGCTGGCAAAAATAGCGATATTTGTCAATATCCGGATGGAAAATCATGGGATTTACGTTACAATTCAAGAAATGTTATTGTAAAAATCCGTTTATGTATGATTTTGAAAGTTTTGAAACAGCTTTAACTTATATTTTGTAATATTATTATATACTGTATATGTAATATTGTAGCTTTGTGGCGGTCGTTGACGACTATATAATAATGTGTGGCGAGATAATGCCTCTACTCCAAGGAGGTGTTTTTTATGTTACATTTCGCAAAAGATAAATGAATTTATTACTTTTGCAGTCAAAATTAAGATAACTATGAGACTTTACCTATGCAGCGTTTTGCTGCTGTTAAATATATATGCCTTTGGAGCCCAGGAAAAGTCCGTCGCCAAAGACTGCATGCTGAGGGCTCTTGAATATTTCGAGCACGACAACTTCCCCGAGGCGATGAGATGTTTCACGCGTAGCATGGAACTTGCCGACAGTCTCGGCGACGAGCACACGTGGTTGGTCAGCGTAGGATACATCAGCAACGTATACTACAATGCCGGCGACTACGGACGCGCTCTCTACTACCAGACGCGCGGATACGAGGCGGCATGTGCCAGCGGCGAGACGCAGATGCAGAAAAGCTATCTCTCGAACATGGTGGCGGCATGCTGCAAGTCGGGACGATTAGCGTTGGCGAAGAAATACATAAATCAACTTGGTAGAATGTTTGATAAAAATAGCGATAGCGTGAGCCGCTACTACTATATGTACAATACAGCCCGCATACTGACAGTGGAGGGACGATACGGCGAGGCTATAAAAAGACATCTCGAAACGCTCGATTTTGCCCGTCGCAACGGGATGTCGCCCGAATACCGCCTGTTCCAGTATTGCGAGATAGGCAACGTATATCTGCTGAAGGGCGAGTATGCTAAGGCGGTGGAGTGGGGACAGAAATGTCTCGACCCGAAGGTTGGCGAGAAACCCCGCGACTTCTTGACAAGCGTATATAAGTTGCTTGCCGATGCCTACATGATGTCTGGCGACAAGAAACTCGGCGAATACTTTAACGGCAAATACTTCGTGATGCAAGATTCGGTGTTCAACCGCAGTCGCCTTTATTCTGCCGGCAATAACCTTATGGAATACGAAAACCGCAAGACCAGTCAGAAGATAAACTCGCTCAATGGTACCATATCGCGGCAGTTTCTCGTTATGGTTGTATTTGGCGTACTGCTCCTTGCGCTTGCCGCCGTCTCTGTGCTTCTGTTGCGCAACAACCGTCGTCTCAACATGGCCTACCGCTTGCTGATACGCAAGGAGAAAGATATGGACAAGCAGGAGCGGCGCACGAAAAAGCTGCTTGAGGATTCCGTGCGGCACAACTCTCCAGCCACAGTGACAGAAACTGCGGTTACCGATGCGGAAACGAATGGCGAAGCTCCGGTATACGAGAAAGATGGGGAGACCGATACCGCCGACAAGGATAAGAACGGCAGCGGCATCAGCATGAGTGAGGAGAATAGGAACAGACTGCTTAACAGCGTGATTGACGTGATGAACGATATTGGCTATATCTCAAAGCCCGACTTCAGTCTGCAGGCTCTGGCGGAGGCGGTATCGTCGAACACGCGCTACGTGTCGTGGGTAATCAACGACACATACGGCAAAAACTTCAAGACACTGCTCAACGAGTGCCGCATACGCGAAGCGTGCCGACGTCTGCTCGATGCAGAACACTACGGCAACCTAACGATACAGGCCATATACGAGGACGTGGGCTACACTAACAGCGTGAGCTTCATACGTGCCTTCAAGAAGGTAAATGGCATGACGCCATCGGAATACCAGCGGCAGTATCGCATGGAAGAGACCGGCGACAAGTGATATTTGTCGCCTATCTCAAATGTCTTTAGTCCGTTCATATCAATGCGGCGCACCTTATTTATCAGAAAGGCGTTTTGCATGGCTTTAAGATAGTTTATTACCTGCAGTGGCGATATGTTTACACGTTGTGATTTGAGATAGCGGCTGATGTTGTTGGCAGAGAAGAGGTTGCCCACATTGTCGGCAGTGTATAGAGCGAGACTCTCAAGAAAATCCACATTTCGTATGTTCTCCCGTTTTACGACCTCTTTTAGAAGAATTGTTGAATATACATTGCGCAGATATTCAAATACGATGTCGCTTTGCAAGGGTAGGTTGCTCAGATATGGCAGACCGCCAAACGTGAGATAATTGCGTAGCGTCTGTGTGGAGTGTGTCTGGTGGTTGAACTCCATGAATTCCTCATAAGAAAGACTGTGGATGTGGAATTCCACATATCGTCCCGACAGATATGTTGATAATTCGCTCGACAACATTGTAGCATTGCTGCCTGTGATGAAAATGTCGCAGGCATCTTGCGCCTGAAAACTACGCAGTGAGTTCTCAAAACCCTTGATGTCTTGCACCTCGTCGATAAACAGATAGTTTGCCCGTCCTTCCTTTAACCGGTCGGCAACATATTTCGTCAGGTCTTCGTGGGTGCGTATGAAGGCAAATTCTTCAAGCTCCTTGTTTATACATATCGTGTTGCATGTGCTGTCGGTGTGCTCAATATGTTCTTGTATTTGCCTAAGTATACAACTCTTTCCCACACGTCTTTGACCGGTAAGCACCTTTATGATGCTTTTGCCAATGAATGGAGTGATGCGGTCTGTATAATATTTACGATTTATAAGTTTAATCATATATGTCGCCTTTCTGTTAGTTATACTTAAAACTTTTCGCAAAATAGCGTTTTTATTTGGTATAACTAACAAAATCTGCAATACTTGTCGTTTTGTTTGTCATAATCAACAATCAGTCCTTACATACGCTCTCGATATCCTCCAGCGAGTTAGCCACGACGATATGCTGTTGCCATTCGCCACGAATCATGCCGCGCTGCTGAAGGTCGTCGAGTAGGGCGACGAGCGAGTTCCAGAAGCCGTTGATGTTGTAGAGGATAACCTTCTTGCGGTGGTAGCCTATGGTAGCGGCGGCAGCCACGGTGAAAATCTCGTCGAGCGTGCCGATGCCGCCCGGCAGTGCAATCACGATGTCGCTCTTCAGGAGCATCAGATCCTTGCGGTCGCTGAGGTTGTCGCACGGAATCTCCACAGAGAGATGCGGACTAACGTGCCCGTTCTCCTCAATCTTCGACGGCACCACGCCAACCGTCATGCCGCCCCCGTCGTAAACCGCCCTGGCGATGCATTCCATCAGTCCCATGTCGCAGCCTCCGAATACGAGCGTATGCCCGTTCTTAGCCATCCATTCACCCAGTTCTCTTGTTTTCTCGAAATACTCCGGCTCAATATTGCTGTTGGCGGAGCAGAATATACATATCTTCATACTGTTATAATTTTATTCCTTAGTAGTAAAGTGCAGAAGCGATTTTTCGTGGCGTAAAGGTAATGAAAAAACTCCGAAACAGTTTTCTGTCAGACTTAAAATCAGTAGAAAAACAGTAAGAAATCCCTCAATGAGGGACGTTTTTGGCGTATTTCGTCCCTCAATGAGGGATGTTTTTGATGAAAATCGTCCCTCATTGAGGGAATTTTATTATATTTGCAGCGTTAAAACAGCATTCAAGTATTATAAATTCTGATATAATATGATAGACAATATTCTATATGAATACATGGATGAACTGCTTAGGCGGACCCCAACTGATTTCGTGAGATATAAATACAGCGAAATAAACTGGGATAGCCGCTTGACAGGAATTATCGGACCGCGCGGTATCGGCAAGTCGACAATGGTATTGCAACATATCAAAAAGTCGTCTTCAGGGCATCATCTGTATGTCTCTGCCGACAACGTTTATTTTACCAATCATACTTTGACAGACTTTGCCGACGAGTTCATAAAAGAGGGTGGAACGAATCTTTATATAGACGAGATACACAAGTATCCGGGATGGAGCCGGGAGCTGAAGCAGATATACGACATGCACCCCTCGCTGCACGTGTTGTTCACCGGCTCGTCTGTGCTCGACATAAAGCGCGGTGAGGCAGACCTTAGCCGCAGGGCATTAATGTATATGATGCAGGGACTCTCGTTTCGCGAATATCTCCATTTGTTCCATGGAATAAAAAGCCGTCCCTTCTCGTTCAGCGAGATTATACGCAATGAAGTAAAGATTCCCGAAGTGGAACATCCGCTGCCGCTCTTCCGCGATTATCTTGAAAGAGGTTACTATCCCTTTGCCGTAGAAGGAGATTTCTCCATGCGCATGTCGCAGGTAATAGACCAGACGATGGATGTAGACATACCGCAGTATGCCGACATGAGGGCATCAACGGCACGCAAGCTGAAGCGTATGCTTGTGGTACTTGCCGGATTGGCACCCTATAAGCCGAGTATGGAAAACCTTGCAGCCGAAATAGGAGTAAGCAAAAACAACGTGCCCGACTATCTCGTGTATCTTGAGAGGGCAGGAATGATAGGACTGCTTAGAGACGATACTGCCGGCATGAGAGGACTGGGCAAGGTGGAGAAAGTTTATGTGGACAACACGAGCCTTATGTCGACTCTCGTCTCCGTACAAAATATCGGAAACGTGAGGGAAACGTTCTTTTATAATCAAATGCGCGAGAAACAGAGCCTTACAGCATCTAAAGTGTCTGATTTTACAATCGGCGACTATACGTTTGAAATCGGAGGACGGAAGAAGGGAAAGAAACAGATAGAGAATGTAGACAACGGCAGAATCGTGAAGGATGATATAGAGACCGGACACGGTATTGTTATACCGTTGTGGACTTTCGGCATGAATTATTGATAAAAATAAGACAAAGAATATTATGAACTGGAAACAACTGATATCAAATAAAAGACTCGGACAGGAAGAACGCCATATAGAGCGACACGACGACCGCAGCGAGTTTAAGCGCGACTACGACCGCCTTATCTTCTCAGCCCCCTTCCGCCGCATGCAGAACAAGACACAGGTGTTCCCGCTGCCGGGCAGCATCTTCGTGCATAACCGCCTGACCCACAGTCTGGAGGTGGCAAGCGTGGGCATGTCGCTCGGCAACGACGTTGCCGCCGCACTGACGAAAAAGCATCCGGAGCTTGCACTTACGCTGTTCCCCGAGATTGGCACCATCGTGAGCGCTGCATGCCTTGCCCACGACATGGGCAATCCGCCCTTCGGACATAGTGGCGAGAAGGCAATACAGACCTTTTTTACCGAGGGCCGCGGCACGGAGCTGAAAGGCATGGTAGGCGAGGCGTTGTGGAACGACGTTACCCACTTCGAGGGAAACGCCAATGCCTTCCGTCTGCTCGCCCATAGATTTAAGGGCAGGAGAGACGGCGGTTTCGTGATGACCTATTCCATGCTTGCCTCGATAGTGAAATATCCGTTCGAGTCGACCCTTGCCGGCAGTCACGGCAAGTTCGGCTTCTTCTGCAGCGAGAAGGAGATATACCGTAAGATTGCCGATGACCTCGGCATAATCCGCAAGTCGAAACCCGGCGAACCGCTTGCCTATGCACGCCATCCGCTGGTGTATCTCGTTGAGGCTGCCGACGACATCTGCTATGAGATAATGGATATCGAGGATGCCCACAAGCTGAAAATCCTTACATTCGATGAAACCAAGGATTTGCTGCTTGGCTTCTTCGATGAAAACGTGAAAAAGAGTATAGAGAAGCGTATCGTTGACGAGGGGATTACCGACGACAACGAGAAGGTAATCTACATGCGTGCCTGTGTGATAGGGAAGTTGGAGAACGCCTGTGCCCAGACGTTTATCGACAATGAGGAGAAGATTCTCGACGGGGAGTTCCGGGGCAGTCTTGTAGACAATATTCCGGAGCCGCAGCGCACGGCATACCGCCGCTGCACGGAGGTGTCGAAACAGAAGATATACCGCAGCAAACCGGTGCTCGACGTTGAGTTGAGCGGTTTTAAGATTATGGAGACGCTGATGGAGATGATGACCGAGGCGGCGGTGTATCCCGACCGCTTCTATTCGCGCCAGCTGATAGGGAGGGTAAGCAGCCAGTATGACATCACGGCTCCCGATCTCGACACGCGCCTGATGGCTGTAGTAGACTATATCAGCGGCATGACCGACGTGTATGCCCTCGACATCTATCAGAAGATAAACGGCATCAGCTTGCCGATAGTATAAAAAAAAGGTGAGGGGTGTGAGGATGGCGCACCCACCCCTCACACTTACCCTCACCACTCGAAATGCCGATAAACAGGGCGTTTCGGGGCTTCGGGTGAGGGTGTGAGGGTAAAATCATAAAAAAACATTTTTGGATTAGAGATTAGGGATTTTGGATTAGAGATTGTTTGAAACAATGGTTACAATATCACATGTACAACTTTGTCTTAATCAGTATTTTGCGTTTTCCAGCACCTTGTTATTGGGAAATTAGCCATTTCCATACCGGCATGATCTCAATTTCTTTGCCGTTCACTGTCACCTTATCCTCCATCTCGTATGTTAGGATAAGCATGCGGTTGCAGTCAAGAACCTTATTCAGTTTAACAAGGGCAGATGTTTCCCTTGCCCATGTTTCTTCCGTTTTCTTTGGGTCATAGCTTACTTGTATGGCAGTGGCAGAATCTGGAAGGTAGAAATCCACTTCAATATTTCTGTTATAGAAAAACACCCTTTCGTCAAGTCCGTATCTGCGGATAAGTTCCATAGCAACGGTATTTTCAAGTAGTGAGGTGTCAGCATCCATTGCAAGAATACTTACAATTCCGTTGTCTACAAAATAGTATTTGGGGGTGGTTTCGCGCATAGTTATGTTGTCGGCAATGTTTTTTACCGGGTATATCAGGAATGCCTCTTTTGAGTATTCAATATAATTGATTATGGTGGGCTTGCTAAGTTTTGCTCCTGTTGATGCTATGATGTTGGCAAGGCGCGAAAAAGATACAGCTTGCTTGATGCTCTCAGCCATCTTGCGGAAGAGGATACGTAGAGAGAACTGGTTCTCTATTCTGTTTCGTGCAGCAATGTCGCCGAGGTATATCTTTTGGTATACGCTGTTTATGTAGTCGCGCTTTGAAGATAGTTTTGCTCCTTCGGGGAAACCTCCGAAGCGGAAAAAAACGGCAAAATTGCGTTGAAGTTCGGCTCTGCCGGAGGTAGTAGCCAAGGTTTCGGCATCTGTCGCTACATCGTTTGCCCTAAGATATTCTTTAAAACTGTATGGCAAGATATGCTTTGTTATATATCTGCCGCCTAATGTTGTGGCAACATCACTGCTAAGCATCTTGGCATTGCTTCCTGTTATGTAGACACGGTATTTGCTGTCTGCCAGTCTTCTGGCAAACTTTTCCCATCCGGAAATGTTTTGTATCTCGTCAAGAAAAAGTATCGGGCGTTTGTCTGACATCATGCCATGAACCTCAAGAATCAAGTTTAGTTCCTGTGCCGTCATGCCAATCAGGCGTTCGTCCTCAAAATTTATATACAGCATGGAGTCCCATGTAATGCCATTCCTTAAATTCTTCTGCATCTGTTGATAGAGCATGAATGATTTCCCGGCGCGTCTTACACCTACCAGAACATAATTGGCAAAGTCTTCCATCTCAATGTCCCGCTGTATTATTTCCTGGTTTTCCACTTCTTTTCGGTTCTCCAGCAGTATCTCTTTTATTGTTTCTTTTCTTATCATAAGGCAATATCGTTAAATCGATTTTACAAAATTAGTCTTTTTCTGTCAAATCCACAAAACAATATTGCGTTTTTTAGCTGTTTTTTCTTCTTTTTTATCACTTTGCGTCTTCCAGCACCTTGTTGCCGTATTCCTCCCAAAATTTGTTGTTAAGCTCCGGGTTGTCGTTGGGGTCAACATATTTGTCGGAGTAGCCGTAGCGGTTCTTGCCCTTGAAGCTGTCTTTGGTGCAGAGATACAGAACATAGACAAGCAGAAAAAGCGTAATGGTGGAGAACACGATACACGCCAATTTGCCAAATGCGTTTTGGCTTAGCATGAGGCTGAAAAAAGCAACGATGGCAAAAGAGAGCGTCAGTCCCGGCAAGAGACAATTTCGCCCGATATCGTGCATACGGCGGCACAGACAGGAATAGTTGGCGATAAAGAAATATACGGCAGCCACGGTGAACACTGTGCTGACAAACCCGTTTTCTTCCCATACCGATTCCACAAGATACCCAATGCCGTCGATGGCGAGAGACATAACGGTGCAGATGAGTGTGGTGTACCAGAATTCAGAGCGACGAGCCCTTCCACTATAGTTGCTGTAATCCTTGGTAGTGTTGAAGACATTTGCCATGGCTTCTGTAAATGTCATGCTTGGTGTAGTGTTCA
>DAIOXG010000035.1:0-14200 GCA_036758085.1 Prevotella sp.
GTCTATAAATTTTGCACGAGTGGGTACCGCCGTGCCCTGCTTGCCAAGTATGTTTTGCTCTTTTCCGCAGAAGTTAAGTCGCAAGAGTCCACAAGCCACACTTTATACAGGTCGATTACAGTATAAACTCTTTTTCATAAATACTCTTTCAGCTTTTTTGACCTTGACGGATGGCGAAGTTTTCTCAATGCTTTTTCTTCTATCTGTCTTACTCTTTCTCGTGTAATATTAAACTCACGACCTACTTCTTCTAAAGTCCGTTCACGACCGTTGAACCCATACCGTAATTTTAATACTGATTCTTCACGAGGTGTAAGCGTAGATAATACATCGGAGAGAACTTCTCCCAACATTTTATCATGGGTAGTCTGGAAAACATCTTCATCGGAAACTACAGTATCCGGTATTATACTTCCCAACATTGTGCCAACCATTGCATCTCTATTCTCGCTCTCGCCATATTCGCCAGAATACAGTTCAATCAAATCTTCGATTCTGAGATTTGGAATCATCTGTGCAACGACTATTTCTGCATCCTTATCAGAACATCCCAACTTATCCGTTATCATTTTGCGGGCTTTTTCACATTCCCACAAATCAACGCACTCAATACATCCATGTCTTTTTAAGAGTGGGTAAATTGCAAAATAATTTTCTTTTTGATGTACGGGATAATAAACAAGAGGACGGCGTGTGGCTTGTTCTCGTGATATGTTTTGCAAAATCCAAAGCGTTGCGTAAGAAGCAAACGCCCCAGATGTGTCGGGGTCGTATTTGTCAACAGCAATAATTAAGCCAATGCAGGCATAACCGATTGCATCTTCAATATCCATATCGAATGCTTCTGCTCTTTGCAGAGCAACTCGTAAGGCAATGCGTAAATGCATTTCAATCATGCGAGACCGTGCATATTCGTTGCCATCAACCACTTGATATTTAAGCTGCTTTAATTCCAATCTCTGCGGAGGAATGATGTCTCTAACATCATTTATGAACGGCTCTAACGAGGGATTTAATTCGACAATCCTTTTATAGACCGCTTCATAATCGCTTTGAGCAAAATCATCATACTCATCATCGTCAACTGCAGAAGCAGACGAAGGAGATTCGCTATATACAAGAATTCCTCTGGAAGTGATTGAATTACTGAGCCAGTCGAAATCTTGAATGGGAAGGTCGTGTTCATCTGCACAATCCATAATTTCGTCAAAGGTGACATATCCTTGCTTATTTGCAAGGTCAATAAGATAATTGAATGCCTCTTGGCGAATATCCTTTCCCATTCAAGTTCACCTCTTTTCATTTAGAACATAATTTCAAAATGTCTTCGCTCAAAACATCTTCGTTGAACTTCTCTTGAAATTCTTCAATGAAGTCGTATATGTTATTTGCATAATCTTCTGGAGCGCTTGCTCCTTCAATTAGTTTTTCATAAAGAACATCAACACCACCACGCACATAGCTGTCGAAGCGTTCCTCATCGGCAGGGTCTTCACCCATATGTCTAAAGGCTTTATCAATTCGTTTATCCTCATCTGGTTCATACGCCTTATCCAGCAGCATAATCAATCTGAAATTAAACATGAGTTCTTCTTGTGAATAAATAACTCTGTCACCCATGACATTCTGATTATAGACTTGATTAGTTTCTGGATTCTTTGTGTCATCCACATCAGCACAGCGACCATAAAGGAAGCCAACAAGCGGAGCGTTCGTATAGACATCAACATTGCGCTCAAACAATTTCGCTTTACTTGCATCGTCGAAAACACTTGTCAAAGCATCAACACGAACAGCGTGTATTCCTTTGAAACGATATTGCTTATCAAACATTGTTCTCCCTCCTTACACCAAAATTGTTTCAAACTCGTTCTTCTTATCGAAGTGATGGCGTGAACCAATTTTGTCACCCATGTATTCCTCTGCAAGCTCACCATCGGTATCCTTAATGAAAATGATAACTTGCTCGGCGGTATTAGGTAACGATTCGCATACGGTTTTGATTCTTCTCTTATCGAATGCAGAAAGCGGTGCATCCATCACAAGCGGATAAGGCTCGGAGGAAAGGAGTTTTGCGTCTTCATCAGTAGCATTTCGATTTTCTCTCGCCATTTTGATAATACCGGTAATGAACGCAAAGATTACAGAAATACTCTGTGCGGTAGAAGTCTCCACATCGCCATCGTAATCATCCGCATAAACGGAGATATGGTATTTTTCGTCGATAGTCAGAGACAACCCGCCTTCATAGATGGTTTTGAAGATTTCGTTGATTGTCGTTTCAAGTTTTCTGCGGATTTCAGCTTCACTTGAAACATAAACTGCCTGCAGCTCCTTGTAGATTCGTTCTGCATAAGCCTTATAAATTTCAATCTTCTTATTTTTGTCATCAAGAAGTGTAAGGTTACGGCGCTCTGTGTCAGCTCGACCGGCTTCTTTTTCAAACCCTCCCTTTTTTATGAGAAGCTGGTCACGCTCTGTCTGACTCTTTTTGATTGTTTGGTCGCAGAGCTGAATCTCAGAGTTTATAGCACGAACTTTCCCTCGGACATCGCCACCACTGAGCTTACCTTCAATCGCATGAAGGTCATCGTTCAACTCAATAAGGTCTTCGTCCTGTTTACTGATAACTGCCAGTTTATCACGTACATCGCTAAAAAGGTCTTGCCGAGAATTTGCACGGCGTTTTGATTCTTTCTTAAAATCACTTATCGTTGTACTGATAGATTGCGGCGGTAAGAAGTCAATCAGTTCCTTTACTTTGTTATATGGAACAGAGCCTTCATCCAAATGAGTCCCGCAAATACACACCTTTTGTTTCAGCAAATACTCAATGGTCTTTGCGTGCATAAAAGGAATATCTTTGCCTGCAAAATCCTTGCTGGAAAGAAAGTTAAGAGACCTTAAAATCAATGATGCTGAAAAGAAGGAACTCATGTTAGCATTAAAACTTCTGCTGATTTCTTTAATAACAGTAGACCGAGAAGCTTTTGCTGTCTCAATTCGCTGTAAGAGTTTTTCTTTTTGCCTCTGGAGTTCTTCGCCTTCTGCGTATTGTTTGATTTCCTCAACCTTTTCAGCTTTTCTTGAAGTCGCCTGCTCAATTTGGTTTTCTAATTCCTCAAGGCGGGCATCAATCCTGGCAATTTCTTCTTTGCAATGCTCGATAGTTCTCGTGTATTCTTGAATTTTCGTGTTGCTACCAGCACTATAGCTACTCTCATAACTGTTGATAACGCTATTTTTTATTCTTGGATTAAAGTGCTGAATGGCACTAAACATAGCGTTCAGACCAAGAAGTCCCTTTACAGCCTCAGCAAAATCAGTAGCCTTTTTTCCGGTCGAAATGTCTTTACTCATCTTCTCGATACGTTCACCGTCAAAGAAGAAATATCTGGACAATTCTTTAGGGAGTATGCTTTTGACTTCACCTTCACATAAAGTCTTTTTCACATAGGATGTATTTCCGTTTGCATCTTTGATTGCAATATCAAAAACGGTGTTGTCACCCTTGATGCGATTGGAATAGTCTTTACGATACGTCTGTTCTCGCATAAGCGTATAAGAGACATTTCCGTGAGTGAGTTTTAATGTAACTTGCACTTTGCTTTCCTGACCTGGCTTCATTTCAGCAGCAACAAGCTTATTAAGCATATTTTTGTCGGAAAACTCAGTTTCTCCGTACATACACCAAAAGAAAGCTTGAGCGAAGGTTGTTTTACCTGTACCATTGTCGCCTATAATGATGGTGACATTTTTTCCATCGGAGCCTTGAGCAAACTCAATATATTCGTTGCGGAACTGTCGAAAGTTTTCGAGTTTTATTGATTCGAGTAACATTGGGCTTCCTCCTCAATCTGCTTCTTAATCCAAGCAACCATTTGCTGGTCAGTCATAGTTCTTGTTTTAAGGTTCTGATTCTCCTGCAGAATTATCCTTCTTTTCAAGCGTTCAATCGCTTTTTCATTTACCTTAATTTCCTCCATATTCAGACTCGCCCTCCTCTGATTCATCGGTAATGTGATATGCTTCTTGAATGTCCCATATTAAATTGTTGGCATCCATCGAGTTCTGCGATAACCGCCCAAATTCTTTTATCCTTGCAAGTTCGTTCTTAACAAGTGCAAGGTCTCTCTGTGCTTGTTCAGTCGTGAGCGAAGCAACTGAATCAAGAGGTCTCGGTAAAGTGACAAAATCATATATAACAGCATAAGGCTTGTGTGGTGCTTTTCTCAAAACACGACCTCGCCGTTGAATGTATTCTTTAGGATTAGTAGTGCTTGCAAGAATAAAGGCGGTTCTTATGCCTGGGATATTTACACCCTCGTCTAAGCATTTTATAGCCACGATAGCTTGCAATCTATCTCCACGCTGAAACTGTTCTTTTATGGCGGCTCGTGTCTCCATATTTTCCTTAGACGTAAACTGAGCAACAGCCATTCCCAACTCATTGCCTAAAATATTGGTGACAGCTTCAATTTGACGAACATCACTGGCATCAGACGATGAGTAGTCTGCGTGTTCATCCAAAACATTGGTGGCTCCGCAATACACAAGAATATTGTTGTCGTGTATGTACGGCTGTATCTGCTCTCTAAGAGCGTCCAATTTCTCAGTAGCTCCTGCAACAATTCTTGCTCGTTTCAATGCAAGGATTTCGCCATGCCTATTTAGCTTGTATTTTCCTCTTTTATCTTTGATGATGCACTTAGACATCTCATAGGAAAGTTGTTCATAGTTGTTCAGCTCATCCTCATTAAGATGGACTACAACTGGGTAATATTTATATGGCGTAAGTTTATCTTCGGCAATCGCCCTTTCAAGAGGATATTCTATACACTTCTTTCCGAAGAAATTATAGAGTATAGCTGTCCCTTCTTCATCACGGTGTCTTTCAAGTGTTGCAGACAAAGCAAGACGATAAGTAAAACGGTCATCAAGCAGTTGCGCATACGAAGCAGCACCGAAGTTATGGGCTTCATCCACAACAAGCAAAACGGGAGAGTGTATCTTGCTGATTTGCGCCTGAACATAGTCATTTGTAAATGTTGCGTTCGTACATACAAAGCAGAAGAAGCTCTTATCAGCTCGGAGCTTTTGGTCTCGTACTGCTTTAGAAAGGCGGTTTTTCCAATCCTTCTGCGGCGAGCTACTGTAACCAATGATGGGCTTTATATTAAACCGTACTATATCTTCAACCCATTGCTCGACAAGATGTTGATATGGGCACACAATTATTACAGCAAGGTTATCATTAAGGTCCTCGGATAACTTTGAGATTGCTCCTAATCCTGTATAGGTCTTTCCTGTACCGGTTGCCATGTCGAATATGCCGTGGTAATTATCCCCAACCCAAGAAGCAATAGCCTCTTGCTGATAATCATGCAAAGTAATCGTATCCGGGATTCTTGCTCCAACTGCAGCAGTTGTTAGAACTGTCTGCCCATCCGTAAATTTTCTGGATTTTTGGTTTTTTGAATCGAATTGCTCATCATCAACTGCAAAATTTGGGGCAGAGCGTTTATATTTTTCGATAAGAGCCTGAGATATTTTCGGGAACTCAACAACCTTTATATTAGGCTCGCTGTCCGTCCATATTGATTGAAACGCATTTTGCTTGAGAAGAACTCGCTCTTTTTCGTTTTCGTCTCCCCAACTTCTAAATACGTCTATTGTTTCATAGTTTATCGACATAGCAGTGGCAGATTCGTTCATAGAACCAGAAAAGGCTACAACGTTTCCGTCAATATCTTCGATAAGTCCCATTTTCTCGTGGTACATTCCTATACCGTTTTTGCCTTCGGTGTATGCAATCCTTATATCAAGAATACCCTGGGCAATAAGGCAAGCGAGAAGATTAAGCCTTTGCATGGAATAATAGTCCAAAGTCTCGTCAGAGATTTGGCGTAACACGGCTTTTTCGATTATTTCCTCTCGTGCTGCATATCCCTTTTTAATTGCATCGACATCTTCATCTGACAAATAAGGAGAAGCAACAATTTGAATCTTGCCTCCTCGTTCTGCCATAGAAGCGATACCCTTTGTTAATTCGACAAGAGACGATGAAGAAAAGAATCCAACCGCCCGCTTGTATGATACAGCTTCTTTGAGAAGGGGAATATAGAAATCCTGTACAACATTATCCAAGAGGGACCTGTATTCGTTTTTTATGTATTTATCTTTCAAACTCATAATATCCCCTCCTATCATAGATTGTCTTCTATATCATCGAGCACTTGACGTAGTTCCTCAAAGTCTTCATCGGTTGTGAAGAAGCTTGTGCTAAATCGAATCGTGCCTGCAGGAAATGTACCGATGAACTTGTGAGCTAACGGAGCACAATGCAATCCTGTTCGCACGGCTATTTTCCTTTCAGCGAACAACTGTCCTGCAGTATCACTGCTTATGCCATCTATTACGCAAGAAACTATCCCAACATAGTTAACTTTTGCAGAATCGCCTATAACTTTCAAAAAAACATAAGAGTTCAGTAAATCAATGAGCCGCTTTCTGTTTTCTTTTTCACGCTCAAATAGGACTTGAACTCCCGTTTCTTCAATCCATTTGAGAGCTGCATACAAACCTGCAACAGCCTGGGTGTTCATTGTTCCTATTTCAAATCGCTCTGGCAGAACAGTCGGCATATCTTGATTTGCCGACTCGAATCCCGTACCGCCAAACAAAATGGGTTCTAACTGGCAGGACGGTTTCATAGCGAATCCGGAAATGCCTGTGGGTCCGTACATGGTTTTGTGCCCTGCAAAGACAGCAAAATCAACAATCTCTTGACCTGCATCTACATCTACCAAGCCTGCGGTTTGAGCCATATCAAGAAGCGTAATAGCATTGTATTTCTTAGCCAAGGTGAAAACCTGCTCATAAGGCACAATCACACCCAGAACGTTACTTGCGTGGCTTATGATTACGAAATCGGGCTTTACATCATCAAATTGAAATTTGATTCTCTGAATGTCGAATGTTAAGTCCTTGGTTACTGTAAGCAAATGAACTTTGATTTTTTCTTCACTCTCAAAACGATGTAAAACTCTTGTTACAGCGTTATGCTCAAAGGGGCTTATATAAATATTCTTTGCCCCGTTTGCAATGACACCTTGTATGATGACATTAAGAGAGACGGTAGCTGATGGCTGGAAGATGATTTGTTTTGCAGGGCAATGGAGTAGCCTTTGAATTGACAGCCTTGTTTTCTCGACTAAACCTTTAGCCGAATCAGAAAACTCATTTTCACCTCTACCATAACTTCCGCCATTATAGCGATAATACTGGTTCATATAATCATACACACATTCCGGTTTTGGGAATGTTGTTGCAGCGTTATCAAAGTAAGCCATCAGTCCACCTCCTTAACATAGTTTCTTTAAGACATCCATAAGGATTTGGCGTTTCTCTTGCTCGGTAATAGAATGACCCATAGCATCTAATGATTGGGTAATCTGATTATAGAGGAGTTTACCACGCTTAGTAGATTCAACCCGCTCAAAGCTCTTTGTTATTGAACCTCCGTCCGCATCAATAAATGTAACTTGATAATTGCTTGCTTGCTCTGTATCTTGTCGTGTCGTCTCAGTATGATAACTTTCGGCAGTAGCCTTGTATTGGGTCAACTTCTTCTCAAATGTATCAATAGTGGAGCTGTCCCAATCTTCAATTCTCAAACCGATGGCAGTTTTAGCAAGTCGCATGATAAAAGCGTTCTCATCGTTAGTTATAGACTTGAACAAAGCCAAGCATTTATCAGTCCCATCTGAGAAAAGATGAGTAAAGCAAGCAGGGTCAAGTGTATCGCACCACTCTCTGATTGTTGAGGCAAGAGACATATTTTTTCCTTGCCCTTCATTTGCGGGCAACATAAAAGTTACTTTAGTTTTGCTTACCAGAGCTTCTTTGAGGTCTTCAATCAGATTATCGTAACACTCTTTGCAAGCCTTGATATTTTCTGCAAGACCAGCAGTAAACTCGCCCCTATATCCAAACGCATTGGGGAGTCTCTCAAACAACAATTCATAACTGCTCGTGTTTTGACGCAGGAGCTTATTCATTGACAAGTAACGTTCATCAATGCGTTTTCCGTTCGGGTAAACTCGGCTCTCCTTGGCGTACTTAGGCAAGGACAACAACCACCGTTTCATCGCATTTACAACATAATCATAGGTATTTGCACCTTTTTCGGCTTCGATTACGAAGTCTGCAAACATAGCTGCAAGCTGTCCTACAAATGCTTCTTTCTGAGGATTCCAATCCAGATAGGAAAGAGAGAATGCAGCGGGGTCTGAATTGATTTGCAACAATGCATCTGCTGTAGTCGGAACTTGACTAAACTTATCTAAAATTACAATCTGCTGTTTATACTCGTGAATAACAGCAGCAAGGTAAATCGGAATAAGTCCTTTCCTCAAGCCTATATGATACTCTGGCAATCTAAGCGTGTCATACAGGTCTTCAAAGGAAATTCTTTCGTTATGCCTTGAACTTAGGATAAAGTTCTCGATAGTTTCGAGCATATTTGCGATATTATGGTCACTCGGTCTAAGGTCAATGCTTGGCAAGCCATTTTCTTCACGGAGAATCCCTGTTCTGATTAGAGTGCTTCGCATTATGGATACTTCTTGCCCGGTTCCCGTTAGACCCAATCCAACTTCAAGCTGATTACGCAAAAGTGCTGCAACGATTTTGCTGCGGCTATTACTTGCTACATTAGTAATATCGTCTCTATTGACCGCCTCGTTATTGATTATGGGCGTAAGAGAATATACTTCATTGCAAATATTTGCCATCAGTTCGGTGAGAGCAGCTTTGCGCTTTATATTACAAACTTGTCCATCGTGGATGTAGTGTGCTTTATACGTTTCGGGGTGCGTATATGTCGCCATAAATCCGCTAATGACATCACGCAAGTCCTCATAGATAACATCATATTCATCGAACAAAACAGCATCATCCGAAGCTGATTCTCTTAAAAATGACACCGCCTCATATTCATGCACCACATCAGAAATCTCTTGATAATGCTTTGGCAGAATGAATATTTGTTGACGACAATCTTTGCTTGTTTTTTCCAATGATTTCTTTAGAACGGGAATGGAATCCTCGGAGTGCGGAATTACAGCAAAGATTACGCCATCAGCTCCAATGCGTTCGCTCTTTATAATCCAGTTTGTGTTGTCCTCAACCTCGTCTTCATCAATGAAAACAAAAGCAAAATACCGAGTCATTTCCCGTTCATCATTATACCTTGACGGGTACATATAATTGTCAAAGTTCGATGCGTTAAGGGTTTCTTTTACAGCAATCTTCTTTGCGTGCGAAACAGAATAGTCGTGGATTTTCTGTTTAATATCAACGCCAGAAGTTTGCTTCAATTTCAAATAGTCATTGCTTCGTTTGAGATATACAACATATTCTCTTTCAATTAAATTGTCGATTGCTTCGGTTATTGCCTGCACACTATAAGCTGTTGAGTAGATGCCGACAATTTCATCCTTGGTTGGCTTCAGACGTTCAAACTGACCAAGAATGTAAATCAGAGAGAGGGTTTTTACTATCTTCGATTCAAGAGACCCCTTAACAAGCCTCGTGGTAATAGCAGAAGTTAGTATATAATAAGAATGAATCTCCCCAGAGTAAGCCTCTTTTTTGAACAAAGGCTCAAAATAATCGTATATCACATCAGGTGTAATAAACGCAAACTCATCATCTGATACTTGCTCCAAATATGCCGGCAATGTGGCATTGTTTGGCGCAGATAAGAAGGTAAAAAGAGTGCGTTCATTCTGGGCTACTCGCTCGGAGAGGCGAGGAAGTATAAATGTAGATACGGGATGCAATGGGTAGCACCCATACAAAGCCGTATGCAGTTCGTCTATACTTTCAGAAAACAGAGGATGGGTTTTATATCTTTGCTCCACACCAGCAAAATCATCCTCATGCTTTGAAGTAAATGCCGCCCAAGAGCTATCCTTCTGAATTACAGAAGAAATGATTTCGTAAGTCTGAGAGAAATTGTTGTTAAGATGTATATGTTTGAATCTCTCTGAGACACCTCTCCAGCCATCAACTTTCTGCTTAGGGAGCTTGTCAATATAATTTGCAATTTCTTTGTGCGAAATCAGCATAAGGTGAAGCTGAACAGACGCACTTCGATTACATTTCTCTGCAAAGTCTTGAAGCATTTTGGTATCGCTCACAGATGCCTCCGTAATATTGGCTTCAAGGTACTTGCTAAATTCATCATAGACAACATATATTCCAGTGAACCCTTTTGCTTTCAGTTCCTTTGCCACACTTTCGTATAGTTCAACAACATCAAAGCCCAGAAACGGATTGAATACGCTTCCCGATGTAAGGGTGGGGAAAATCCGTTCAAACTGCTCATATGCGCCAATATCGAAGTTTTCAATGGCTGTAATAAAATCATTTACAGGTACATCTATATTCTTCTGAAACTGAACATAGGTCTCTGGAAATTCGCTTTTCCACCTTTCAATGACAGAAACAACCGCCCTGTAATTTGTTTCGGGCATAATATCCAAGAGGTCATTATCGGAAAGGGTTCTTTGCAGAGCCAGCATGAAAGCTTGGGATAAGCTCGTATTACTTCCAGTTATAACAACCGGAAGAATTCGGTTTTTCCCTTCATAATAGTTTTCCACCAACTGTTGGAGCTTGGGGTTTTCGGCAATCTTCGGCAATGTCTTTTCAAAAAGTGAAAGGTCTTTTTTCAAAAGTACAGACAGAATCATCAGCATGATGTGTGATTTGCCTTTGCCGTAAGCACCTATCAGTATACGGGAACGCTCGGTCGAAGAATCGCTTGTGCTCATTAGAATTTCTTCAAGGAGAGCTAACGCTGATTTTGTTGGTATGAAGTTTTTAAGTTTATTGTCGTTGTTTAGGTCGTAACCAATATTAACCGAATACTGGAAGCCCGAAGCAACCGAAATCATCTTGCTCATCGTTACATCTCCCATCATTGATTGTTAATGCTGTTGTAATAAGCATCAACGCAATCTTGGAAGTCCAAATCATCCAAAATGCGAATCACATCCAAACCGGCTGTGCGGTTTATCTTGATTTTGTTCAGCCGTTCAACTTGATACAGAACATCCAGCATTGTAATAGCATCAAGATTAAAGACTCTGCCAATGTTGCACGGAGCTGTTAGAAGCTCATTCAAACTGATTTCTTTCGCTCCGTTCGCCTGGTCAACAATTACAGCTAATGCGACCCAAGGATTTATGGAATTAGCTGTAGGAATTGCTTTCCTATAGGTCTTTTTTTCTTTGCTCAAAATATCAATCAAACCCAACTCCCCGAAAGGACAATCAATATTGCTTTCGGGAGCTACCCTGTTAGGATTTGTTTTATATCTCGGAAGGTAAGTGTTGACAATGCAAGAAAAATCATCATTCAAGGAGCGAATTGCAACGGCGTCCTCACCTTCTTCCATCTTTATCCACCTCAGAATGGAATCCACAAAATCATCACGGGAAAACTCGGTCATATTAAAGACATTAAAGAAGTAATACCAAGCGGTAGCTTCTTCTTTGTTGGAAGCGAGCCTATACTGGAGTAGATATAGAGTGCCAAGCTCCTCGATATAACGGTCATGCTCAAATATACTGTCACCAAGCTTTGTGAAGGATTGACTTCTTTTGCCGCTGTTCGGTTCTACAGTAAGTCCGACAGCCTGCAGCCAATATCTCAATGCTTTTACCATGTTTGCCCCGATACCCAGTACATCCATAGGATTCTCGTCTTTGGCAACAAAGACATCACTCTTGATACAGACATACTTCATGCCCTTGCTCAGCCAACCTTTTCTTATAAAAAATGTATCATGGGCACGAAACTTCATTGCCATAACAAAATCCTCCAATACTACTTTGTTCTCAAATACTTGTCCATCATACAACCACCATCAAGGTATTTGGCGGTCATGCAGGTCTTACAATGCACACACTTTTCGGGGTCAATATAATAGCCACAACTATCTATAGTAATAGCTCCCACCCTGCATAGTGATTCGCACTTTAGGCACTTTCTGCAAGCATTGAATTTTCGGATTTGATAGCCAACCATTCTCTGTAAATCATCGTGGTCGGCTACATTCATTGTCCTAACCTTAACTGCATAATCGTACCCATCTTGGTTAAAAGGCTGCAAGGAAAGAATAGGGACATTCGTTCTGCTATCCAGGACAATAACTTCATGGAGAAGTTTTTTGCCGAGTTCTGGAGCCACTCTGCCAAAGGGAACAAACATCCCAACTAACTCATCATCAAAAGGTCTTACCAAACGATAAATTTTTGCGTGGTCTTCTGCTGTGCAGTTAGTAAAACGAATTTTAACATCACTTGCTGACGGAAGCCCATTACCTCCTTGCCGAGCTTTCCATTTACCGGAGTCTACATAGACCTCTGGATCTGGCTTTCCAATCTTCTTTGCAAATCCAACTAAAAAGTCATGCCATTTTTTTGAGCGTTCGGGCATATATATCCGTGACAAAAACTGTGCACGCTGATTATTGTTCGGACAGCACCAACATCCCACACGGTCATAACCCAACCTATACGCATCATTGAAGTCAATTTTTTCTCCGAGAATATACAGCCATATATCTATGTCTTGCCAAAAGAAGATAGGAGATGCAACGGTTTGCTGCTGAATTTTTACTGCATCAGCGCTATCCTCAATTCGGTTATATTTACTTCGGCTTACAGATTCGGACTTTCTAATGCCATAGAATGTCAATATCTGCTGGCTGCGATACAAACTGTTGATTACACGGGTAATAGGTCCAGTTTTGAACATTGAACAGCACCAACGCATCATTCGTGCCGGTGGTCCTATATCATCGCAGACCTCATAAAAATCTTGTTCGTCATTTTTTGCAACTTGAAAAATCGTATCGGGGTGTGTCTCTCTAAAACGAGCAGCATACTCTGTTGTACTTGGAAACTCCAAAGTGGTATCACCGAATATGTGCACCAAAGAGGGATTGCTCAACGCTTTAACTGCCAAATCCGCTGTTACAGTAGAATCCTTCCCGCCAGAAAAGGAAACAACGAT
This sequence comes from Prevotella sp., assembly GCA_036758085.1. GTDB lineage: Bacteria > Bacteroidota > Bacteroidia > Bacteroidales > Bacteroidaceae > Prevotella. Next base: position 13,090 of record DAIOXG010000035.1, read on the forward strand.
ATTTTCTTCGTTGAATTTCTTCGCCGCTTCTTGGATAAAGTTATGTGCTTCATCTTTAAGATAATTCAGCCTATCTCTATTAGCTTCAATGAAGGTTTCAATATGAGCATCAAAGGCAGCATAACTATTAGCCTCACTATAATAGTGAAGCTGTGCAGCAATATCATCAGCATTTTTGGTTTGATATGTACTGTTTGAAACAGCGATTGAATGCCCGTCAACATAATATCTGTTGTTCGCCGCCCATACAGACTTATCTACCCATTCAAAAGGCTTTTTATCAAGGAGAAGTTCAACAAGCAACCGTTCTTCCGGAAATACAGGTCGAAGGTTTGCAGAGAGATATTTTGTTTCTCTTTTGCATATGGGACAGGCTCCCTTGTCTGCCTGTGTCAAAGTTTGAATAATGGGAGTATGGCAATGCTTGCACCAATATATTTCTACGGGTATATCTTCAGATGTTATCCCTCCACAAACAGGGCATTTTTTAGCATTTGTTTCTATATTGCATTTTTTACACCACACAGCTTCGTCCTCCTTCCCAGATAATTATTTTTATATAATAATTGTAGCATTGTTGATGTCCAATAAAACGGACTTATGCTTTCTCGACACGAACCGCCTCACATATATCTCCGATGTCGCAATCTAAATACTCACAAATGCGTAAAAGCACGGAAAGAGCAACATCTTCGCCTTTGTTGAGTTTGCTCATTGTCCCGGTCGCAAGGTTCAAGTCCTTGCGTAATTGCGGTTTGGTAATGTCTTTCTCTATGAGAAGCATCCAGAGCTTTTTATAACTGATTTTCATGTAACCACCTCATACTAAGCCAAGCTGCAATACAACGCTTTATATTATACCATAAAGCCTTGCATTTTTCAATAAAACGCTCTAAAAATTAAAGAAAAAATTGCAACTTCTTGAAGTGCCGGACCGTCTCTACTTGTTTTGCGCCTTGCTATACCGTTATTTAAGCCGGCTGGCTTGTATCATTATCAGTAATTGGCTCTTTAATAAAGCTCACAATATCACCTGCGTCGCAGTCCAGCACCTCCGCAATCTTCATCAGCACCGATAAAGCGACCTCTTGATTCTTTCGCAGCTTCGTAA
>DAIOXG010000036.1:0-14189 GCA_036758085.1 Prevotella sp.
TGTTACCAACGAGGACTGGGGATGTGTAGGCATCGGTGCCGGTTTCGTGAGAGACATAAAGATTCTGCACAACGAGATTAGCGAGGTTTCTTACACTGGTATCAGCATGGGCTGGGGATGGAACCAACAGGCTTGCTCCATGGCGAACAATCTCGTGAAGGGTAATCTCATTCATCATTATGCCAAGCATATGTATGACACGGCTGGCATCTATACCCTTGGCTCGCAACCACACTCGTTTGTCGAGGAGAACGTGGTGCGCGACATTTATTCTCCGGGCTATGCCCACGACCCTAACCACTGGTTCTATCTCTACACCGACGAGGGGTCTTCGTGTATCACCGTGCGCAACAACTGGACTCCTACGGAGAAATATCTGAAGAATGCTAACGGACCATGTAACAATTGGGAGAACAACGGTCCTGCCGTTAGCGATTCGATAAAGGCTAAGGCTGGTATCGAACTGATGTAGTTTTTTTGTCTTCTGCCCATGTGTCGGCAGAAATGTTATAAAAGTCCCTGTCACTTGCTATATGAAGCGACAGGGACTTTTCCTTTTATTACTTTAACCAATATGATTTTTCAACCTCAGCGTTCAACCCTCAGCGTCTTTCCATCGCAGAAAATACTCATGGCTCCCTCAAGATGCTGCATAACTGTTTCGCGGTCTATTATATGCACACGAAGTGACGAAGAGTTCGGATAGGAATAGAAGAACGGGGAGTCGCTCATAAAGAGGTTGACGGTTTTCACAACACCCGATGAAAGCACTCCATTGTAGAACTTGAGAATACTCGGCGCAACCCGCGGTAGCACCTTGAAACCGGTTCTACCGTCGGCAAGACTCGCCACGGCAATCACATGATACTGGCGAAGATGGACTGTTGCTGTAGTTCTGTTGCCAGGAGCACCTGTATTGTCTGGAACTTCTGCCTTGTCTCCGTCGCTGCGATGTGAAATGGTGATGTGTCTGCCGAAACGGGAGTTGATGTCAGCCATCATGGAACGGAACTTCTGTCCGTGGGCACTGGTATCCTCTATCTGGTTCACACCTATATAATAATGTATCATCTCGTGTATGAGCGTATCTTCGAATTCCGTCTCGCTCATATCAAACTGCGTACTGATTCGTATGGCGAAGTCGTAGCGTGTTTTCTTGCCGAGAAGTCCTCTTTTTGTCTTAAACGTACATGCTCCAAGAAAAGTGCGAGCGTTACTTAGGCATATTCGTGGCATTGGGAGCTTGTTGCCGAATATCTGTCGGTTGAAGAATTCAAACCTCTCCTTCACCAATTTTTGTGTTATCTCCATCGTTGTGTGTTTATCCTATCCAGTTGAGGAACAGGGTTATAATTCCGGTATTTATCATATCAACAAACATTGCACCGATAATTGGCACTATGAGAAAAGGTTTTACGGAATAGTGGTATTTGTAACACACGGCACTCATGTTTGCCATGGCATTCGGCGTCGCACCAAGTCCGAAGCCACAGATACCTGCCACCAGGACAGCGGCGTCGTAGTCGCTGCCAAGCATTCGGAAAGCTACGAAATACGTGAGAACGATCATCAGCAACACCTGTGATACGAGTATTAGTATTAATGGTAAAGCAAGCGATTGCAGCTCCCACAACTTCAGCGATATCATTGCCATGCCGAGAAATACCGACAGGCAGATATTACCGACACTGACTATTTTCTCCATTTCGAGGTTCTTCCGGAATTTTGTATGTTCGATTATGTTGCGCACTATAGCTGCCGTAATCAGAGCGCCAAAATATGTAGGAAACGTAATGCCGGTGAGATTCAGTGCTTTGCTCGCTAACGTACCGAGTGCCATTACGATGAGTAAAGTATATGTGGCATTGGCATACTGATGAAACTCCATGTCGTGAGTACTTACATGTTCTGCCTGTCCGGCTGGCAATGTTTCTTCACTCTCCACACCTGCCATCGCCGGGTCTATCTTGAAATTTTTCGGTTCCTCATGTTCTGAGGTTAGTTTCTTGCGTATCAGCCGTTCTGCTATCGGTCCGCCAATCATCGAACCGGCAATCAGTCCGAATGTTGCAGCAGCAAGCGACACTGTTGCTGCACCATGCAGTCCCATTCCTTCGAGCACACTACTGAAACCGCCTGCTGTACCATGTCCTCCTGCCATTGAAATGGAGCCTGCCGCCATGCCAACGAGGGGATTTACGCCAAGTGCCTTGGTTATTCCGAGCGGCATGAAATTCTGCATGGCAATTATTATTACGAGAAGACAGAGCATAACGACAAGAGTACGTCCGCCCTGACGCAACACCTTGAGGTTTGACTGAAAACCTACTGAAGTGAAGAAAGCGAGCATGAATACATCTTTCAGTGTGCCATCGAACGACACTTCCACATTACATATTACGTATATTGCGAGTGTTGCCAGAGAGAAGAGAATTCCGCCGGATACCGGTGAGGGAATACAGAATTTCTGCAACCAGTGGATTTTCCTTGTCATTATCATTCCTACAATCAGAGCAAGGGCTCCTACACCTGCCGACTGTAGCATATCGAGTGTTACGTTTTCTGTCATTGTTTGTGATATTTTGTTTTCTTCCGACTTGCAAAAGTAACAATAAAGTTTTAAACATTGTCTATATGTTGACAAAAATATGTCTCTTTAGTCATTTGCCATAATCTCTTTCACGTTTCACCACAAAAGACTTTAACTGCAAACGCTGAATTCACATGCCATTGATAAAGTACAATTAACACAATTCTACGTCTCTTATTATATAATAGGTAAACGAATTTATGAAAAAAATTATATTATCAGCTTTTGCTTTGCTCGCCACAGCTTCTGGTGCCGTGGCTGCTAATAGCGACGTGCTCACTCACAGACAATATCTGAGCGGACACGGATGTGACGATATGGTGCAGTGGGACTTCTTCTGCACGGGTGGTAACAACTCCGGGAAATGGACTAAAATCGGGGTGCCTTCGTGCTGGGAGTTACAGGGATTCGGCACTTACCAGTATGGCATGAAATTCTACGGCAAGGCTTTCCCCGACGGAGTTGCCGACGAGAAGGGTATGTATAAATATGAGTTCACACTGCCGAAGGAATGGGCCAACCATCATATCGAACTGGTGTTCGAGGCTTCGATGACCGACACGCAGGTGATGATAAACAAGCGCAAGGCTGGATCGAAACACATGGGGGCTTTCTATCGCATCACGTATGACGTTACCGACCGCGTGTTCTTCGGCAACAAGAAGAACCTGCTGGAGGTTACCGTGAGCAAGGAGAGCGAGAATGCCGGCGTGAATCTCGCCGAGAGGCGTGCCGACTACTGGAACTTCGGTGGAATATTCCGTCCGGTGTTTATCGTTTGCAAACCGGCACTCAACATCGAACGCACGGCTATCAATGCCACTGCCGACGGTGAATTTAATGCATACGTATTGCTCAACCACACAATCGAGGGGGCTAAGGTGAAAACTACCATCAGCGACATGAGCGGCAAGAAGGTGGCAGAGAACACTACTGCCGTGCGCCACGGCAGCGACCATGCCGATGTGGCGTTCAAGGTGAACAACCCGAAGCTGTGGACTGCCGAGACGCCTAACCGATACAAGGTGGACTTCGCCCTTATCGACAAGGACGGCAATACGCTGCATATAGAAAAGGACAAATTCGGATTCCGCACCGTGGAGACTCGCGAGAGCGACGGACTGTATATCAACGGCAAGAAGGTGAACATTCGCGGCGTGAACCGCCACAGCTTCCGTCCGGAAAGCGGAAGAACTCTATCATACAAGAAGAATCTGGAGGATGTGGAACTGATAAAGAGCATGAACATGAATGCCGTGCGCCTTTCTCACTATCCTGCCGACCCTGAGTTTTATGACATCTGCGACAGTCTGGGTCTTTACGTTATGGACGAGCTGAGCGGATGGCACGGACATCACGAAACGGTGAACGGACAGAAGCTGATTCGCGAGATGGTAACCCGTGATGTGAACCACCCCTCTATCATCTGGTGGAGCAACGGTAACGAAAAGGGATGGAACACGGAACTGGACTGCGAATTCCACAAATGGGACGTGCAGAAACGCCCGGTGCTTCACCCGCAGGGCAACTTCAGCGGATACGAAACGATGCACTACCGCTCTTATGGCGAGAGCAACGAATATATGCGCAAACCGGAAATCTGGATGCCTACGGAATTTCTGCACGCTCTATATGACGGAGGTGCCGGTGCCGGACTCTACGACTACTGGGAGGTGATGCGTAAATGGCCACGCTGTGCCGGCGGATTTATCTGGGCTCTCGTTGACGAGGGAGTGAAGCGCGTTGATATGGGCGGAATGATTGACAATGTGGGCAACTACGGTGCCGACGGCATCGTGGGACCTCATCATGAACTGGAAGGCAGCTACTTCACTGTGAAGCAGATTTGGTGTCCGGTGCAGGTGTTTATGCCGGAGAACTTTAACGGTACGCTGAATGTGGAAAACCGCTACAACTTCCTTTCGCTCAAGGGGGTTACGTTTGATTACGACTACGTGAAATATGCCAACGCGCAGAAGTCTACTCTGAAGAGTGGCTCTGTGAAGGGGGCTGACATCAAGGCTGACTCTAACGGCACGATTAATGTGGGGGCTGCACCTAAGGATGCCGACGCACTCATCGTGGAGGCTACCGACCAGTACGGCAAGAACCTGTTTACCTGGACCTTCAAGCTGAAGGATTCCGACAAGCTCTTTGCATCGGCAAAGACAAGCGGCGCTCGCCCTGTTTTGCAGGGAAATGTGGTGAAGGCGGGCAACGTAACCTTCACTTTCAACGAGAAGGACGGTACGCTGCAGAGTGTGTCTACAAAGAAAGGGGAATATAAGTTCAACAACGGACCGAAATTCTTTGCCTATCGCCGCACCGACCGCTCCATGGATCAGTTCTACAACCACGACGACCCGGAGGCTGAGAAGAAAAAGACTACTTACACGGAATATGCCGAACAGGGAAAATTTGACAAACTCACGGCAACGGAGGGCGAGAATGATTCGCTCGTCGTAACTTCTACTTATAAGCTCGGCTCGTTGCAGAAAGCTGAGTGGCACATAGCTCCCGACGGCGGTGCACGGTTGGTTTATACTTATGTGTTCAATGGTGTGGTTGACCTGATGGGAGTGAAGTTTGACCTGCCTGAAGAGGAGGTTACTCATAAGGAATGGCTCGGCAACGGACCGTATCGTGTTTGGAAGAACCGCATCCACGGACCGCAGCTCGGCATTTGGGGCAACGACTATAACGACCCTATCCCTGGCGAGAGTTTCGATTATCCTGAATTCAAGGGATATTTCGCCGGTGTGCAGTGGATGAAGCTGAAGACCAAAACTGGCACCATTACTATGCAACCTGGCAATTCAAGTAAGGACTACGTGGGTGTTTACCAGCCACGCGACGGTCGCGACCAGCTTCTCTACACCCTGCCGGAAACGGGCATCAGCATGATGCAGATTATCCCGGCTGTAAGAAACAAAGTGAACACCACCGACCTCAACGGACCGTCTGCCCTGCCTGTATGGGCCAACGGCAGCTACACCGGAGAGGTTATGCTTAACTTTGAATAAAAAATTTTGGGAGTTCTTGGATCCTCCAAGAACTCCTATAACTCTCAGTTCTCCCAGTTCTCCCAAAAGAAAAACAATGAAAAAACTATTCTCTCTTATCATATCCGCCGCTGCCCTACCGACATTTGCCGGCAGTCAGCAAGAGGCATCGCTCCCCACCCCAACCTGGTATGAGCAGTTCTGCAATCCGCAGAATCAAGCTAAGCCATGGACTTTCTGGTATTGGATGTTTGGCAACGTGAGCGACGAGGGCATTCGCCTCGACCTACATGCCATGCACGATGCCGGAATTAAAGGCTTCTATCTTATGCCGATAAAAGACCCTACCGACAGCAAGGACGGACTGGGAGGCTCTTCGCGCCAGCTATCTCCTGAATGGTGGAAGCGGATTGACACCGTGTTCCACACTGCCGACAGTCTTAATCTTGAAATGGGTATTCACTTTTCCGACGGATTCGCCCTCGCTGGCGGTCCGTGGATAAAGCCCGAGGAATCGATGCAAAAGGTGGTTTGGAGCGACACTATCGTGAGCGGAGGAAAATACAACTTCAACAGCAAGAGTTTCAAACTTCCTCTGCCCCAAAAGATATACAAAGACTACTACGAGGATATTGCCGTTTATGCTTATCCCGCCACTTATGCCGATAATAGGAAACCGAAGGCATCGGTGGAATTTCCGTTTAAGTCCACCAAGCCGTGCGACATCGTGATGCAATACGACGAACCGTTTACGCTGCGCAGCGTGGAGATTGTAACGGGCGGCAACAACTATCAGGCTCACCGCTTTAAGGTGTATGCCTCTGACAATGGAGTGGACTACCGCTTCGTAAGAGAGATTTATCCAGCACGTCAGGGATGGCAAAACACGGATGCTCTTGCCACATACGCCATTCCGGCAACTAAGGCAAAGTATTTCAAGTTCCATTGGACTCCCGAAGGCAGCGACCCGGGAAGTGAGGATATGGATGCCGCTAAGTGGAAACCAAACTTGAAGATTGGAGGCATCAACCTCGGTTCGGAACCGGTTATCGATGGATTTGAGGGAAAATCGGGCATCGTATGGCGAGTGTCGAAGGATTTCCCCGTCAGCGACAACGAGTGTGTCAATCCTACTAAAGTTATCGACTTGACAAATAAGCTGTTGCTCTCTTCTACCAAGGATACTCCGCTGAGTTTCTCTCTGCCAAAAGGCAAATGGCACATAGTGCGCATCGGGCATACATCTACCGGACATACCAACGCCACTGGCGGTGGAGGCAGAGGACTGGAATGCGACAAATTCTCCGTGGCTGCCGTAGACAAGCAGTTTGACAACTGGTTTGCCAACATCTACCGCCATGCTCCGCAGGACATCGTGAAGAGGGTTTTGACAAGGTTGCATGTGGATAGCTGGGAGGCTGGCTCACAGAATTGGAGCAAGAACTTTATGGACGAGTTTGAGAAACGTCGCGGATATGATCTCAAACCATGGCTGCTTGTATATGCTGGTGTGCCAATGAAGTCCAACGGACTGTCGGATATGGTGTTAAGGGATATTCGCCTTACTATCGGCGACCTCATAAACGACGTGTTCTTCACAGAGGTGAGACGCCTTGCCGACCAATATGGCATGAAGCTATCTACGGAATGTGTAGCCCCGACAATGGTGAGCGACGGTCTGCGCCATTATCAGTTCAGCGACTATCCTATGGGCGAGTTCTGGCTGAACAGTCCTACTCACGACAAGCTCAACGACATGCTCGATGCCGTGAGCGGAGCACATATCTATGGCAAGAATATCATTCAGGCAGAAGGGTTCACTGAAGTTCGCGGCACCTGGGACGAGCATCCTGCTATGCTCAAAAAACTCCTCGACCATAACTACTGCACTGGCATAAACAGTATCGTGTTCCACGTAAACACCCACAACCCGTTTACCGACAAGGCTCCGGGAATGACACTCGACGGCATAGGCACTTTCTTCCAGCGCGACAATACATGGTGGCGCGAGATGCCGACTTTCAGTAAATACATTTCTCGGACTCAGGCACTCTTGCAATACGGCAAACCCGTGAGCGACATTGCCGTGTACACTGGCGACGAGATGCCTCGACGCGCTATTCTGCCGGAAAGACTCGTCAATTCATTGTCGGGACTATTCTCTGAAAGCACCTTGACAGCCGAATTTAGTCGAAAGTTAAATGTCGGTCAGCCGCTTGAGGTTAGTCCTGTAGGCGTTACCCACACCAAGAATATGACAAAGGCCGACGACTGGATTAATCCGCTGCGGGGATATAAATACGACTCGTTCAACCATGATGCGCTCAATGGATGCAGGGTGGAAAACGGCAAACTCATTACAAGGGGCGGAACGGTGTACAGTGCATTCGTGGTGCCACAACAGCGACCGATGAATCCCGACCGCATCGTTAGCTGTTGGAACACGATAGACTCTATAGCAAAACTTGGCGTACCGGTGATTAAGGAGAAATGGACAAAGGCAGATTTGTCTGCCATCGGCATCGCCCGTGATGCCGTATTGCCAGACAGCATCGACTTCACCCATCGCCATGCAGAGGATGCCGATATCTATTTTATCAGCAACCAGGGGAACGAAACAAAACGCTTTGCCCCGGAATTCCGCGACAAAAGGAAATTCTGCTATATCGTGAGTGCCGAGGACAACCATATATATGAATGGAATAGCAACTATGAAATTTACTTGCCTTCAGGTACCGCTATCTTCTATGTATTTACAGACAAGGAGATTGACCGCAAATACCTGTATCAAGCAAAGCAGGCAGGAATCATGCAGCCGTTGGACAATAAGTCGTGGAAGGTTTCGTTTGAGAAAACAGGAAGGGTGATTGAGATGAAGGAGCTCAAAGACTGGACGTCGTATCAGGAAAACGACATAAAATACTACTCCGGTCATGCTTCTTACGAAACTACTTTCAAGCGAAAGAGTCCAGTTGCCAAAACGGAGGCTGTTCTTCTTGACTTCGGAAAGGTGGAGAATATCGCCACTGTTTATGTCAACGGCAAGAACTGCGGCACCGTATGGCGTGCTCCTTATACCGTAGACATCACCGATGCGGTAAAGAAAGGCAAGAATAATCTGAAAATTGTTGTGGTAAACACCTGGGCGAACGCTCTGCAAGGAAGCGACGAAGGAAAGGCTCCTTTCAAAGGAATCTGGACCAACGGCAAATATCGCCGTGCAAGCAAACATTTGCTCCCGGCAGGTTTGCTCGGAGAAATTAGAATTAGTGAATAGACAAAATATGAAAAGACAAATCATCTTATCCGCCCTCATCGCTGTCGCCATGACAACCGGGGCAAAAGTAACGTTGCCGAAGATTTTCTCCAACGGCATGGTTATGCAACAGCAGACTAAAGCCAATATCTGGGGTAAGGCAAATTCTAATGCGACTGTAAAGATTTCCACTTCGTGGAACAAGAAAACAGTATCAGTAAAATCTGACAACGAAGGAAACTGGAAAACCTCCATAGACACTCCCGTGGCAGGAGGTCCCTATTCTATCACATTCAGCGACGGAGAGAAAACAACTCTCGACAATATCCTCATCGGCGAGTTGTGGATTTGCTCCGGACAGAGCAACATGGAGATGCCGATGAAGGGTTTCAAGAACCAACCGGTGGAGAATGCCGTAGAGGATATCCTGCACAGTGGCGACAAGGAGATGCGCCTGTTTACGGTGAAGCGCACAAGCAAGTTCGCTCCTGTCGATGATGTTGTGGGCGATTGGAAAGAGGCGTGTCCGGAGTCTGTTCGCGACTTCAGCGCAACGGCTTATTATTTCGGTCGCGAACTGAGAAAGATGCTCGGAGTGCCGGTAGGGCTCATCGTTACTTCATGGGGTGGCTCATCTTGCGAGGCTTGGATGAACAGAGACTGGCTCAAGGCTTTTCCACAAATCGAACTGCCTACGTCGCAGGAAACGATAAAGTCGAAAAACCGCACAGCCACCGTATTATATAATGGTATGCTGCGTCCTCTCATCGGCGTGTCAATGCGTGGCGTCATCTGGTATCAGGGCGAGGAAAACGTGAGCCGTTCAAACTACTATGCCGACCTCTTCTCTCGCATGATAAAGGGATGGAGAGAGGAATGGCAGGAAGGCGACTTCCCGTTCTACTTCTGCCAGATTGCACCTTACGACTACAGTCTCATAAAATGGGAACAGTATAACAGCGCATTCCTCCGCGAGCAGCAAGCCAAAGCGGAACTGATGAACAAGAATGTGGGAATGGCTTGCATCATGGATGCCGGACTGCAATATGGCATTCATCCACGCAAGAAGCAGCTTGCCGGAATGCGACTCGCCCTGCTTGCCCTCAACAAGACGTATGGCATTAAGGGCATAACATCTGAAAGCGCTTACTACAAGAATGTGGAGTTCAAGAACGATACCGCCGTCGTTTCCTTCGAACGTGCCGGAATGTGGATATACGGCAAAAACGGATTGAAGAGCGACCTTGTTGAAGTTGCCGGTGCCGACCATGTTTTCCATCCTGCAAAAGCATGGATTGAACGTTCTAAGCTTTATGTAAAGAGTGATGAAGTAAAGAATCCCGTTGCCGTGCGTTATGCCTTCAAAGACTGGGCAGACGGCGACCTTTTCTGCGATGGACTGCCAATAAGCTCCTTCCGCACCGACAATTGGGAAAAATAATTTTGCAACATTCGATACTACGAAAAAGAGACGTGCCATTGCGACACGCCTCTTTTATTATTTCTAAAAAGTAGATAAACTTTCCTTATCTTGCCCCACTTTCTCTATCTTGCCCCAGGCATGCCTCTACGCATATCCTTTCTCATTTTGATAGCCTCCGGACTGTTGTTTCTGAACTCCCGCTCACCTTTTTCAAACCGGTGTACGTCTTTGGGATGATGTTTATCCAATTCTCCCACTCTCCTTTTTGGCGGTTGCATCTTGCCGAATCTTCTTACAGGTCCCTGTTTCGGGTATCTTGCATAGATGTTGTGTACATAGGCATTGTCTTCCCAGCCGATAGGACGGTAGAAGTAGTCGGCTTTCTTATACATCTTCCACTGTTTGTCGGTGAGCAAAGCCTTCAGTCGCTTGTTGCGGTGTTTCCAGCCTTTTGCGTTGATGTCGCGGTAACTGGAGATACCGTCGAGATAGCTCACGTTAATCTGCAATATACTGTTGCGCTGCGAACTGCTTAATCCGAGTTCCACCATCATCTTGTCGGTAATAAACTGAGCTTCTGCCGCTATGTTCGTAAGTCTCTGTGCGTTTGCCGATGCCAGCATCATGAATGCTGCAATGGCTGTAAATAACATTCGTTTCATAACTCTTCTTTTTTTATGGGTTATTACTCTTTTTTCTTGTTGCAAAGATAATGCAAATCGAGAAAACCCAAAAGGGGAAAACCATAAATCGATGTATGGTTTTCCCTATAGTCATTATGCATTTCGGCATCAGCCGACAACAGCAGCACTAATCCAGACAGTCGTCGAGCATCTTCTCAATCTCCTTGCGGTTCATGTTCTGTCCGATAAACACGAGTTTCTGCATGCGGTCGCCGTATTCAGGATCCCAGTCCTTCACGGCAGCCGGATTGTTCTTCTTGAATTCCTCGAGCTCGTCCTTCGGCATCGTGGCATACCATTGTCCGGCATTGCGCAGCGAAACCTGACTGCCAGCCTGTTCAAACACGTAGCAAGTGTCGCGCTCGTCAGCGAAGTAGCACAGTCCCTTGCAGCGGATAACACTCTTCGGGAACTTGCGTGCAATAAACTGATCGAACTCCGTCATCAGGAACGGGCGGCGGCGTTTGTAAACGAAGGTGCCGATACCATATTCCAGAGCTTCGCCCTCTTCCTCGTTCTCCAGGTCGTCCTCGTCGCCCTCTACTGCTTCAATCCAGCGTGCAGACGTAGCAACCTTTTCGAAGTCGAACAGATGCGTGTTTATAATCTTGTCGATATTCACATCACCGTAGTTGCATGGCACGATAGCCGCCTTAGGCTGAATCTGTCGCAGGATAGCCTTGATGCGCACCAGTTCCTCCGGCGAAACCTCATCGGCTTTGTTCAGAAGAATGATGTTGCAGAATTCCACCTGCTGAATGACAAGACTTGCCAGATCGTCCTCTCCGAGATTACCGCGAGTAAGGTCTGTACCTTCAGCAAACTCATCACGCAGACGCAGAGCATCGCATACCGTAACGATGGCATCCAGTTTGGCAACACCCTTCTCGGCATATTCCGGATACATCTGCGGATATACGCTGATGGTCTGTGCTATAGGAGCCGGTTCGCAGATTCCGCTTGCCTCGATAACGATATAGTCGAAGCGGTTCATCGAAACGATGTCGCTGAGCTGCTGTACGAGATCCATCTTCAGTGTGCAGCAGATACATCCGTTTTGGAGTGCAACCAGACTGTCGTCGCTCTGTCCCACTACGCCTCCCTGTTGTATAAGGTCGGCATCGATATTCACCTCGCCGATATCATTTACGATTACGGCAAATTTTATTCCCTTCTCGTTAGAGAGGATTCTGTTGAGGAGAGTTGTCTTTCCGCTTCCTAAATATCCGGTAAGCAGAAGTACTGGAGTTTCTTTCATATTATATATATTTAAAATTACTCGTGCTTATTCCACTCTTTATTCATTCCTGTATTTCCCCTTTTCCTTTACCATCACCCTTTTCCATATCTAAAAGAAGTAATCTCCTTCCCTCCCTTCGTAAGGGTCAGGATGGGTACAAAAAAAGACACCCTTGGTGTAAGGATGTCTCTCTGTTGGGATACTCGGACTCGAACCAAGAATGACAGGACCAGAATCTGTAGTGTTACCATTACACCATATCCCAATGTTTTTATTTGAGCAATCGTTTATTGCTTGATTGCGAGTGCAAAGGTACTACTTTTTTTTGAACTACAAACAAATATCGCGTTTTTTTTATAAAAAAATTCAAAATAACGCTATTTTCTTGTTGTTTTCGGATAAATCGGCTTACCTTTGTATGCGGTTGGGGCATATTTTAATAAGGTGTGTCTCGATTTAACTTCAAGAATAAGAAAATTAGTAATACGAATAAATTTAATGGAACAGACAAACAAGCTTGTAGAATCAATTGTAAAGGGAATTCAAGAGAAAAAAGGTACAAATATTGTTATTGCCGACTTGAGAGGCATTGACGGTACAATATGCGATTATTTCGTGATCTGCCAGGGCAGCTCGCCTACACAGATTGACGCCATTACCGACTCGGTAGAAGAGGTGGCTCGTGTCGAGGCTGGCGAAAAACCAGTGAAAATAGCTGGACTTACCAATGCCGAGTGGGTAGCGATGGACTACACCGATGTCTTGGTACACATCTTCTTGCCCGAGATGCGTCAATATTATAATTTGGAAGACCTCTGGGAGGATGCTAAACTCACAAGGGTATCGGATATTGATGCGGCATAATTGTTTTATGGTAGATGTAGCTGCTGATGCTATATATAATTAAGGTGTTCAAGTTTCGGGTTTATAATCGTCCCCTCCCCCGCCTCCCCTTCCGGGGGCGGAGCAGTTACCGCATAACGTATGAACCAGCTGCATGTAGTAAAATATGTTAGCAGCTATATGACACTTATAAAGGTAACCGCTTCTCCCCTGCCAAGGGGGAGACGGGAGAGGGGAAGAATATTAATCAGAAACTTTAATAAGGTGTAACAATCAAGAGGAGATAAAATGAATCCAAGCAATAGTAATACCCCTAATTTTAACAACAATAACAACAGAATGCCTAAGTTCAATATAGGCTGGATTTACGGCTTTGCTATTATTGCTCTTATCATAGCCTTTATCATGGGCGGCGGTTCTGCTGGGGGCAGTGCCGGCAAACAGGCTTCGTACACGAAGTTTCAAACCTATATGATGCAGGGATATGCCCAGAGTATCGTGGTGAACAAAGACAACGGCAAACTCAAAATGTATGTTAAACCGCAGTATATCCGCCAACTGTTTAATGCCGGAACGAATCAGGTAGGAACTGCTCCGTTTGTAGAAGTGGAGTATGGCGGAATTGACAAACTGGAAAACTTTGTTGACTATGCCCGCTCAAAGGGCTCTTTCAAGGGCGACCTTAGCTATGAGAGCGATCAGGGCAACCTGTTGATGGCTATCCTGCAAACCGTGGGCCCGATTATCCTGTTCTTTGCCATCTGGATGTTCTTGATGCGCCGCATGGGCGGCGGAGGAGGCTCCGGAATCCTCGGCGTAGGAAAAAGCAAGGCTAAGGTTTACGACAAGCAGAAGGGGGAGAATGTAATTACCTTTAAGGATGTTGCCGGACAGGAAGGTGCAAAACAGGAAGTGCAGGAAATTGTTGACTTCTTGAAGAATCCGAAGAAATATACCGAACTCGGCGGAAAAATCCCTACGGGAGCTTTGCTTATCGGTCCTCCGGGAACGGGAAAGACTCTTCTGGCAAAGGCTGTTGCCGGAGAGGCTGGCGTACCGTTCTTCTCTATGAGCGGATCTGATTTCGTCGAGATGTTTGTCGGTGTAGGAGCAAGCCGTGTGCGCGACCTCTTCCGTCAGGCTAAGGAGAAG
>DAIOXG010000037.1:0-14144 GCA_036758085.1 Prevotella sp.
GATTGTTTTCCGCAAAATGGACGTAAAGTGAGGTAATGATTTTGGAGAGTATTTGGGTCGTTTTGGCGGTTTTTTTCGGGATAATTGCGCTTGTTTTGCTTGTGAAAACAATTCTGATGAAGAAGTCCGCGCGTGAAATTCGCGGGAAAATGACCCAAATTATGAACACCGACACAAATACTCTCATCGACATTTCCTCAGGCGACAAGGATATCCGCGCGCTCGCAGCCGACCTGAACAAGCAGCTTGCGGCTCTTCGGCGCGAGCGATTGCGCTGCTCTCAGGGCGACAAGGAGCTGAAAACGGCGGTTGCAAACATTTCTCACGACCTGCGTACGCCGCTTACGGCGATTTGCGGTTATCTCGATATTATGAAAAACGTGGAGAAATCCGAAAAGCTTTCGGGTTATCTCGACATAATCGAGGACAGGGCGGCGCTTATGAAGCGGCTTACCGAGGAGTTGTTCAGATATTCCGTTATTGTTTCGGAGGACTCGGAATTACAGACGGAAAATGTTGTTATAAACGGCGTTCTTGAGGAATGTATTATGGGATATTACGCGGCTTTATGCGAAAAGGGCATAGAGCCGTCTGTCCGTATCACGGAAAATCCGATTGTCCGCAGGTGCAGTCGGGCGGATTTGGCGAGGGTTTTCGCTAATCTTATCGGAAACGCGGTAAAATACAGCGACGGCGACCTTGAAATTTCTCTTGACGACGGCGGCGTGATAACATTTGCAAATCACGCGTCAATGCTTGACGGAATTGACGTCGGAAGGCTGTTTGAGCGGTTTTACACGGTTGAGTCCGCGCGAAATTCCACGGGACTTGGACTTTCGATTGCGAGAAGTCTGGTTGAGCGAATGGGCGGCGATATAACGGCGGATTATTCAATGAACATATTGTGCATAAAAATCAGGTTTTTGAGGTGACCTAAAGTATATTTTTATTTGCGGGTAAACGCTGCGGGCGCGAGGCTTGATGAAAAATAACCAAATCAAGCCGACAATCGCAATCAGCGTTGTCAAAATGTCAACACAGATTAACGCAAGGTTCAAAATATCTTTTTTCATAAGCCTTTTGACTTCCTTTTTTGTTCATTCAGGCGAAAAGATTTCGGCGCGATTAAGCGGCAATAATTATGCGGTGCAGCCTTAAAATAGTGGAGTGAGGAATGTTTTATGGACGCAAAGACCCGGTTAATGAAAATCCAGCGACAAACTGGTACTGGTCTATATCCGCACGGTGAAACACACAAAACTGCAATTCCGGCGTCACTCTATACGGAATGGCTAATATTTGAAAAGGTGCTCGCATACATATGTCCTCCGAAAAACTCAACTTTTTCGCCGTCTATTATACCGGCGATGTATGAACATTTCTACCGATAAAAACAGCCGGGACACCCCGACTTCCACAACTTACCCCTCAAGCGGCAAAATCGGCAGAGGAATAATTAAATTGTATCAATCTCGGTGTTTTTATATCAAGAAACATAAAATCGTCACTTGTCAGTGAAGCGTCGCTGAAAAAGTCTTCAAAATCAGAACAATAAATATCCATTCGGCTGAAAACGTCCTTGATGTCTTTAGAGAACATACTATCAATTTTTGCACGGAAATTTTTGGAATTGTACGACATACCACCATATGGAATGTTAAACTCACCCTTTGAATTGTACCTAAACATTGAGCCATAGCAATACTCTCTGATAAAACAGAAATTCGCTGCCCTGTATTGCTCGGACGGTATCTCAATACGTTTGAGCTGAATGTCGTTAAACACATCTCTGAAATACATATAGTATCCGCTTGTAAATCCTGTGAGCAGATTGTTCTTTAAATTCTCATCGGAGAAAAGGGCTTTTTGCTCGTTCTTCACTGTTCTTTGCATTTTGTCAACAGTCATTTTAACGAGTTGGTCGGTAAAGGCTTTCTCGTCAAGCAGAAGCTTTTCGGAAAATCCTGAGTTTGTTCTGCCAGCAATACTGTCCGTGAACAAGCGAACTTGCGTTTCGATATCGGTTGCATTTCTTTTTCCGCTTCTCAGGTCAGTATACATTTTTAGCAAATCAGAGTAGCTTGCGGAACAAACTGAATATAGGTTAGAAAAGCTGTTATTATAACACAAAAGCAGTTCTTGAAGCTGCTTGTCTTGCGTCTTAATAAGTCTATAATATTCCATTAAAGAACTTGAAATATCGTTGATTACCGCCTTTTGAGGGTTAAGATGAAAGAACAACGCACCACCGCCGAAGAACGGCTCGATATATCTTTTGTATTTAGGTATGTGTGGGACAATCTTGTCGGAGATCATCCCGAATCTTGTGTAAACTCCATAAATAGTGTATAATAGAATAAAACAAATGGAGGAAAAGAAAATGGGCAGAAAAAGGACACCGGAGGAAGAAGCAAGACGGGAGCTTATCCGAGAGCTTTTGAGCAAGGCAAATGTTACGGGCATGGAGGATATCCAAAAGCTGTTCAAGGAAACGATAGCGGAGTTTATGGAGGACAGCCTTGACGCGGAACTTGAGGAAACGCTTGGCTATGGGAAATACGACCATACCGCCCGAACCGAATCGGGAACAACAAACAGCAGAAACGGTCACAGCCGGAAAACGCTGAAAACAAGCGCCGGAAAGATAGATATCAACATTCCGCGTGACAGAAACGGCGAGTTTGAACCGAAGATTCTCCCCCAAAAACCAGACCAGCGTCTCAACAGCAATTGAAAGCAAGATAATCTCGATGTACGCTAAAGGAATGACGACCTCGGACATTCAGGCGCATATTAAGGACAGTTACGGCATGGACATCTCGGACACAACGGTCAGCCGTATAACAGACAAAATACTTCCCGAGGCGCGGGAATGGCAGCAGAGACCGCTTGAGAGCGTGTATGCAGTCGTGTTCATGGACGCGATTCATTACCATGTGCGCAGCGAGGGTCAGATAGTAAAAAAGGCGGTTTACATAGCGATAGGCATCAATCTTGAAGGCAAAAAATCGGTGCTCGGAATGTGGGTCGGTGAGAATGAAAGCGCGAAATTCTGGGCTTCCGTTCTGAATAATCTGAAAAACCGGAAGGTCGAGGATATCCTTATCGCCTGCACGGATAACCTCACAGGATTCAGCGAGGCGATAGCGGCAGCGTTCCCGAAAACCGATATTCAAAATTGTATTATCCATCAGCTTCGGAACTCCAGCAAATATGTTTCGTATAAGGATATAAAGGCTCTGATGGCAGATTTGAAGCGGGTTTATCAGGCTGCTGACGAGCAGTCCGCGCTGGCTGCTCTAGACGATTTCGCTGAAATTTGGGACAAAAAATATCCGAAAATCTCAAAATCCTGGCGGGAAAACTGGGCAAATCTCAGCACATATTTCAAGTTTCCGGAAGAGGTTCGGCGGCTCATTTATACGACAAACGCCATTGAGGGTTTCAACCGTCAGCTGCGTAAGGTGACTAAATCCAAGTCGGTTTTCCCGACCGATGACAGCTTGTTCAAGATGATTTATCTGGCGATGCTGGACATCACCAAAAAGTGGACGGGACGGCGGCAGGACTGGGGTCAGATATACCCGCAGCTCGCGCTATACTACGGCGACCGCATACCCGATTGACTGACGCACCGGAACTGCTGTTTCCGTTACGGGCTTCGCCCGAAACGAAAACAGCAGTTCCTATTGACAACTTAATAATTTTGTGATACCATAAATTAAGCTCTGAATGCACCGAAATGCACCCAGAGCTTATGGATTTCATTTAATTCACGTTTGTGGTTTACACAGAATTTGGGATAGAGCCAGTTAAGAAGCATTTCAGATTGGAGAGCGTTTCAAGAATACTATCAGAAAAAGGATGAACAAATATAAACATAAATCATGTTTTGTGAATAGAAGCTACAAGAAGATGTTCGTAAACCACTTGCTTTAAAATAAGAAAAGAGCTATCCGATTCAAATACGAATCAGATAGCTCTTTTCTTTTCAGACAGAATATTTATAACTGTTGCCGATAATCGAGAAATGTTGCCAAAACGTTGCCATGATAACGATTTGATAACGGCTTTTGGCGTGTTTACGCCCTATTTTTTGGGACGTTTATTATTCCCACTCGATTCGGATAGCTGTAACTTTAGTATCAAGCCTTGATATAATGCGATTTATTTGCACCGAATCGCACATTTTGAGCTCATTTTTCGTATTATCTATTTTTTTGAGGTCAAAGTGCGGTCAGGCTTCATATGTGAAGTTTGTCAAACAAATCCTCAAAGGCGTTGTATGCAATTACAAAGGCATTCATGGTTCTATTATCAATTTGCCACTCTTCAGGAGAAGTCATATCTTCCGGGTCATAATGATCTGCATCATTTCTTCCGGCATTTAATTGATCCATATATACGCTGAATTGATCTTCACTCATTGCGGCGTTACTAAGTGCTGCACCTAAGGTACTCCAATTGTCTTTAATTATCGTCTTTATGCTGGAGAAGAAAAAAATAAATTTCTTGTGCTCAAAACACTCAGCAAAAGAACAATTGGCTATATCTGGAGCCGGCTGGCATTTATGATTGATCTTAATCAATGGATTTCTACCTGTTATATACCTGTTGATAAATGCTTTTCCAGCAGCGTCGCCACCATTATATGTGAAGTATTGGATTATATATTTTTTGAGCTTAATTTCACAGTTTTTAACTCTGTCTTGTATGTACTGTCTGCGCTCATCATTAGTCATATCATCTGGATTTTTCGATTCATTTTTACATATATAATCTTTTAATGCAGAAATAACGAAACTAATATAGCATGTTGATGTGTCATACTCAATCAAGCCATATTTTACCAAATGGTCAATAATATTAATGTTATCATGTTCGATTTTTTTATACTTACCAGGTGTCAGAGCAAATTTTTTTAGCATTTCATATTCTTCTTTGAAGATGCATATGTGCTGAAGAATCGTGGCGAAGACTTGGTTTCCTTTTCCGGAAGAATTGAACTCTGAAATCAATGCAGAAAAAGTTGGTTTTGAAATCTCATAAGTTGTGTTTGGGGAACGAAAAGTTTTGATATGTTCGAACATGAAAGCACAAAATTGACGTATTGCATATGGTTGACCGCCAAACGCTCTGTTTATATCAACATAAATATCATCGAAAGCAACATTACTGTAACTGCCGAGTGTATTTATCATGATTTTTGTTTGTTCATCAGTAAAAGTTGGCAAATATGTTTTAGAGAAATCTGCACAATTGTGAATGCGTTCATACATAGGGTTGTCGCAAGTTTTTCCGTTATACTCTATTATACTTCTTTCGTTAATTGTCGAGTTCACTCCGCAGAGAATTAGCGAACAGCCAGAGTCGCGTAATGCCCCCCAGAAGCCTTTATATGCATCAAGATTTTGCCAAGCCTGAGAAGTTGCAGTGTTATACGTAATTAACTCAATTTCATCAATGGCAATGACAAAAGTTTGATCATTTTTAGTATAAATCTTTACGTCTTCAACGAAACATTGCGTTGGACGCTTTTCATAATCGGACTCAGTACTGGAAAGTTTTAATCTTTCTTGAAAATCATGTCTTGTTTCATTATCCCCTGGAATAACTCCAGTTGTGGCGATTCGTATGCTTTTAGCAATGTCAAAAAGCGCAGTTTTCCAAGAATCAATATTTTCTAGTGCAGAGCGTGCTTCTATAACAATATATTTAGTTTCGGAATAATCGAGGCGACGTGTTACTGCACGCAATACCGATGATTTGCCACTTCTTCGTAATCCGAAGATCCCAGAGTGCTTCCCTTCTTTGCACCTTTGAACAATAGAATCTGCAATTTTTCCTCTGTCACCAAACAGTAGTTGCTCGTCCTCGATAGGATTTTCTTCTCCGAGCATATTGTTTTCAAATAGATATTCCCCAAATCTGTTGATAAACAAGTCCTCAAGTTGTTCTTTGCTATTGCAATTAAGTATTTCTTCAAATGAAAAGGGGATAATTGCCGCTTCTGTTCCGCCTTTCATTTTGTCTATTTCGATTTTGAGATTTCTTGCATTGCTGACAAGTATATAAAAATTCACCAATGGGCGACGTTCTGCAATTTCCTTGCGTTTACGAATAAAGGTAGCAGCCTTTAGCGTGTTTTGTTGCCAGGAACAATCTTCAAAGTGTGAGAATACCAGTAGAAACTCGTATTTTCCATGTAAAAAAGTTTTTAAAAATTCGGTCGTGCCAATTAAGCAAAATGGAAAAATGGCACTGTTATGGCCCATTTCATGATGACCAACATAAGTAATATATAGAATTCTTTTGAGTTTCTGCAAAACCTCATACTCACCTGAATGAACCTTTAAATGCTCGGTTTGCATTTTAGTGATATTTATCGATTTGAAGAAACCAGGAGTATAGAAATCTTTTATTGGATGACTATTGTCATTTTTCTGATTTATGAAATAGCTATCTGTTTTTATTCGTTTTACACCTATAGCACTTTTCTTACCAAATTTGTTAGTAAGGGTTGATGAAAATTCAACACTATCACCCTCGAAAAAATCAGACATTTCATAATTAGGCGATAAGGAACGGCTATTAAAATATAACGATTCGCCACTAGCCAGTTTGATAAATCCATATTCAGAACCGTTTTTGGCACTTGTTTTTAATGCTTCAATTATTCCTTTCATAATCTTCTCCTCATATTATAGTGGTTCAAAAAATCGTCACCGTTAAAACGAATCAAAACACCTTATGAACACATCCACTTGTCAACACATTCCTGCAATTCAACATACCACTGATTTTCATCAGCGGCTGAATCACATAGTTCTATTGCCTCATCAAGAAACCTTCGTATATCAGAAGGAACAGGGTGCGACTTGTAGTTGTAGGAATTATCCACCAACTTCATAAATTGGTCTAAATCAAGAGGTATTATTTTAGATTTTCCGCCATAAAGCGAAATAGCAACGTGATTTAACCCATAAAAATGTGCCAACGTTGCAGGATTGATTTTAGGAGCAATAAACAGGCAATATGTTTCTTTCCCTGAACGCTTCTTCAACTGTCCGTAGTGTCTGGCAACAGGTTCTCCTTCCATTTCGTGCTGGCGCTGTCCACCTTGCATTGTTACTTCAACAGATAGAGAAAAGTTATCATAACTACATTCAATATCTGGCATATTACCAGCTGCAGTTGACAAAGGCTGTCCCGAATCATCAAAGTTAAAATTGCCTTTTATATCACCACCGTCAAGCATAGTCATAGCTCTCCAAGTGTTATATTCCAACATAAGGGGCGCATCAAAATAGTCGTCGGAGATAATCTCATTAAATGTATCAATAATCTCTGAATAGAGCGCATAGGACTTTATTTCTTCGACTTTCTCGTGAATAACACTCTCCTTATGCTCTGCAACGATTTTGTCACGTAAATCTTTTAATGCCTCTATGTCAAGTGTTGTAAGCTCTCGTTTTGTGCGATTGCTTATTCGTAGTATTACATCAATAATATTATCTCTGTTATCCGTGTATAAAGCAGGGGAATTTGAAGCAAACAGATGTGCTTTGTATCCGTCCAAATCATCGATGAACACAGGGTTTCTATCTACGGTTGACAATATGAAATCCACATCTTTAACTTTGTCTTGGAAAATGGAAATGCTTCTATTGCTGTGTGAGATTGATACAAGTCCTGTATATCTTAAATAGCGAAAGCAAGCGTCTGCATAGTCACGCATATTGCTCTTTTGTGTGTTAATGAATTTGTTCAAGTCCGTATCTTTGGTTTCTCTAGTTTTGGTCATACCACTGGCTATGCGTTCGCTGAATATATCTTTAACAGCAGCTTCCCAAGTGTCGTTCACAAAACGTTTATACTTGCCTTTGTGTTTATCTTTCTCTTTCCTGAATTCTACGATTTTCAGCTTTATGTCATCATACTTGTGGTAACTGGTTAATTGAACAGCAAATATCTTTAACTCATCAAAGGTTAGGTAATCGAGGTCACGAATTAATCTAATGATTTCAAGATAGGGGCGTACAAAAAACACGCTCTCCGTCTGATTCTTTTCTTTGTGAAACGGCGAAGGCAGCTGAAATTTCAACAATTGGCGAAGAAAGATTTCTTGAGGACGTTTGCCATAAACAAGCTCCTTACCTGCTGGCGTCAAAGAAATCGTCGGAGTAAGGTCAATGAACCCTAATGCCTTTGGGGCACGATTAATTCTATCACGTGCGCTAAATGACTTATTTGCAGATGAGCCGGAACCTTCAAAAAAAGAACTATTTGCCAACTCGTCTATAAACCGTTCTTGCGTGTCATTGTTCCACTTTTGACCTTCAAACTTCTCATTAAGCAACTTTATCTCCGGTATCATCTTGATAGGTGTTCGAGGAGATGTAGTAAAGAACAGCATTTTGCCTTTGAGATAAGCCATACAAGCACTCCTTTAATAGTTCTTCACAACAATATGCATTCTATCATTGTTAAAACGATTTTTAATATTAACCGAATAGTTTTTATAGTACTCGTCAAAGATATACCGCCCATACAATTCTTCTGTTAATGGAGTTTTTCCAATAATCATCAAAGCTCTGCACGGCAAATTACGGAAATCTGCAGCTAAACGACGATGTTCAGCTTCGTCAAATCCATTCATCATATCTATATTGCCATAATCGTTGAAAACACAATCATAGGGCGGGTCAAGGAAGATAAAATCATCATCCTGTGCCATATTAAAGACATTGCTATAATCAAGGTTTAATAACTCTGCACCCTGTAAAAGGTCACTATGTTGTTGAGTAACCAACCGAGTGTTCAAATTGGGATAACGTCCAAATGGTACATTATACTCGCCATTATTGTTGTATCGTATCATACCTGAATAAGCAGTTTTATTGATAAAGAAATATACTACACCTTCCATATAATCGGCATTCTCAGGGTGATTAAAGAAATTTCTTATACGGTAGTATAATTCTTCATTAGCATTCTCTACTCGTTCATCAGGAGTTAATGCTTTAAGCCTGTTATATTCAGCTTGATTATGTTCATACATTGCTTGAATTGCATCAAGCTGCTCCCTCATAGCAGGATACTGTTCTTTTAGCTGAGTATAAAAAGTCATCAAACGACCATTTAAATCATTAAGTATAGCGTTATCAGGCTCAAGATAAAAATATACTGCTCCGCCGCCAAAAAAAGGTTCAATATACCTGTTAAAGTTGTCAGGAATATATTGTAAGAAGCGTGGGATTTCACGGGACTTTCCACCACGATATTTAAGAACAGGATTCATAATTCTGCCTCACTTTCAACATAAATCACAAAAACGATAAACAGGCATACGCCACGTGTTGGAGTTTTGTGCATTTTGACGATTGATCGTATGAAAAATAATACACTTTATATGATTATAGCATATTTTTTTGAAGAATACAACACAATTTTGAAAAATATATAAAACGCATTACAATATAGGTTTGAAATGATACATATCCTTGACGTGATAATTTAGCGCTTTACCCATTTCGTCCTCGCCGTCAAAAACTCCTGCAGCTTCTCTGCCAATCCTAAAGACTTAATAAAATCCATAATCTTGTCGATTTGCCGCTGAAGATTATCTCGTTCCGAACGTAGCTTTGATATAGCCATTTGACCATAGACCGATTGTAGTATGCCGTTTTCGTTTCGCAGATTTGCGTTCTGTGCTGATAAATCGGTGTTTACGGTAGTGAGCTGCTCATTATCTTTTTTCAGCCTTGCAATATCAGCGGTCAGCTCGTTCTCCCTGTTCTCGGCTGCTATCTGCTTTCTTGCAAGGTCGGTCAGCATTCCGTAGTCCTCACGGGACAGCGTAACCTTTCCGCCGAACATAGTTTTTCCTGTTTCAATCTCACTAATAGATTTTAGCTTTGCAACCTTTCCGGCGCTTGTTTCAAGCAGGCTTTGCTTATCTGCAAGCTCGGCGGCGGTCTGCGTAAGGGCAGAGGACTTTTCCTCAATCTGCTCGTCCAATTGAGCAACAGCGGCATTCTTCTCCTGATACTGCTCCTCCAACCTGTCGATTATTTCATCAACTTGGGTTCGCAGTTCCTCGCGGTGCTTCAGCAGTCTGTCCGCACATTCAGCTCGTTCATCAAGGCGGGCAACTTCATCTTTCTTTTCCTCGACCTGCTCCTTGACTTTTGCATACTCCTTGTACTGCTCAACAGTCAAACTGCCGCGGGATTTTTCGGGTGCAGTAATCTGTATTCCGTGCCGCGCACAAATCTCCGTCAAAACTTTGCACTCTGCTTCACGCCAGCGGGCAATTGTTTCCTTGCCGCTTCCGTAGCCCATTTCTTTGAGAGCCTGCGCTATGCCGTTTCGGAAATCCACACCGTTTTTGTAATGCCCGACAGGTATGTAGTCGATATGCAGGTGCGGAGTAGCCTCATCAAGGTGGAGAACAGCGTTGAACACATAGAAATTCGGGTTGCGCTTCTGAAAGCCCTGCATATACTCGGTTAGGCAAGCGGTGGCAATTTCAGCGTCAGGAGTTCCGATTCCGGTGTTCTTCATATCGCCAATCTGCACCACGTCTTCATAAAAGCTCTTGCGTTTATCGGCGGCGGTAACGACGGATTGCGAGATGTCACGTTTGAAGATATGATGGAAATAGCTCGTTTTAATTTTGCGGTCGGTTCGTTTCTGCTTTGCGTTGTAACGCTCGACAGCAGCTCCGAACAAATGTTCGTATGCTTCACCGATAGGCTGTTGAACGAAAACCACGTTGTCTTTCGTTCGAGTACCGTCCACATTCTTGGCGTTGAATTTGCGGTTGTTGTGAGTAAGGCTACCTTTGCCTTGACAATGGGAAAGCCTTTTTTCGCTCATAGCTATAATCTCCTTTCGCTGTGGTATTCTTACTGTTGTGCCAACAGTAACGCCATAATACCCTTGACATTGGTTTGCGCAAGCTACAACCAACATCAAGGGTACGGCGCTCTCCGAGGGGCAAAGGGAGAACCAGCGTTTTGCACGAAGTGCATAATGCGTGCAACCCACGCCCTTGTTTCCTGCCTGTCCTGCCTTCACGCAACGAAACCGTTGCTTTTTCAAAACTGAAAAGAAGAATGATTCTGTCTGCCGAAGTCAGGCTTGTGTTATTCACGGCACTGCAAAACGACCTGCTCCATGACCTCGTGCTCCACCACCAGCGAGCGAGTTTTCTCCCAAGCGGCGATTTCTACGAAAGTTTTCGGACGTGGATTTTGCGCTGCATACTGCTTTCGCAGCAGCTCCCACATCTGCCAAGCCTCCCGGTCGATCAGACGAGGGATAACCTCCCACCTGCCATTAGCTTTCAGCTGTAAGATTTCATCGGGGTAGTTCGCTTTCATAAACCGCCGCCATGCTGCGCCCCAACGGTCGATAGGAGTGTTCATAAGTTCTTCGTTCATGGTAATTATCCTTTCTGTGTATATCAGCGTGACGGTCGTGACGATGGTGACGGTCTTTTTGAGATAGGGCAGGGTATGTAAAACATCGTCACGGTCGTCACACATCGTCACGCTTTTAGTTTCAGTGTAACGTTTCTGCCGCTGTGAGTGCGGCTTGTAGCATAAGTTATGTTGTATTCGTTAAGCAGACGCCCTGCCGTAACATTAAGTTTGAGTGTAAGCACATTCGGCTTCAAATCCGTACCGAGCCTTTCAGCCAGTTCCGTAGCCGTACCGGACCATTCGGGATTATCCGCCGTGATGAACTGCGAAATGGATTCGAGTATTGAGTCAGGTGGCTCTTTCCAGAGTTCTGTTTCAGCGGTTTCAAAGTCCCAGTATAGCTTTTCCACATTTCTGACAAGCGTTATCTTCTGGTCTTGCTGTGTCACGGGTGACCGCCTTTAATGTGCGACATCGTGTCGCACTTGGGCGGTCACTTCACAACATCCTTGTTGTGACCGGATATTTCAAGAGTTGCCTTGTTAGAGGTGCGCCTGTCCTTGTATAGCAGAAACGCACCGTCGGCAGCGCCGAGTAGTCCGTTCGTTCCCGAAATCATATCAAAGGTATCTTCCGACTTCTGTTTGCGGGTGTGATGAACGAGGAGCAAGCAAATCTTATAACTGTCTGCAAACTGTTTCAACTGCGTGATTATATCATAATCTGACGCATAGCTGAAGCTGTCGTTACCGCCCTCCCGAACCTTCTGAAATGTGTCTATGATGATAAGTGAAGTGTACGGGTGTTCGCTGATAAAGCCTTGCAGCTGTTCGTTTAAACCCTTTCCGAGATGATTAGCGGTAACGGAGAAATGTAAATCCGGAGTGTTTTCTGTTCCGAACATTCGGTACAAGCGTTCCTGCAAACGGCGGTAATCGTCCTCCAGCGCAAGGTACAGCGCCGTTCCTTTTCGCACCGTGTAGTTCCATAGATTTGTGTCAGTGCTGACGTGATAGGCGAGCTGGAGCATGAAAAAGCTCTTTCCGACCTTTGGCGCGCCCACGAACAGATAAACTCCTGCATAAAGCAGACCGTCAATCAAAGGCTGTTTCTTGTCGTAGATGTTGTTGTACAGCTCAGTCATTGAGATAGTAGGAAGATATGTCGGGTCGAGCATTCTTTTCATCATCAGCTCGAAATTATCTTCCGAGCTATTGAAATCTGCCGAGTTTTCTGTTATACTATTAGTGCAATCCATTTGCGAAGGCTGCTCCGTACCTATTGCAGTAGGTACAGTTGGGGCAGTCTTTTCCTTTTCAGCCATTGTCATCACCGCCGTTCTTCATAAACTCTTCCAGCTTTGCAGAGAGCTTTTCCTGCTTGTTCGGATAGAGATGTGCATATACCTGCATTGTAGTTTCAACTCGCTCGTGTCCCAAACGCTCGGCTATTTCCAGCGGCGGTATTCCCAGCTCATATAGAAGCGCGCAGTGGCTGTGCCGAATGTCGTGCAGCCTTATTCGCTTAACGCCGCTTTTCTCGCAGCCACGCTTCATTTCATGGTGTAGGTAATGCTTGGTGAAAGGGAATATTCTGTCGTTAGTGCCGATTTCGTAAATGCTGTCGCAGTATTCTTTCAGTAATGTACAAAGGAAGTCGGGAATTGAAATGGTGCGATTGCTTTTCGGAGTTTTGGGCGGAGTGATAACATCTCTGTCCTCTATGCGCTGATACGATTTGCTGACGGTCAGGGTTTTCAACGTAAAATCAAGGTCGGCACGGGTGAGCGCCATAAGCTCCCCGATTCGCAGTCCCGTCCAGAACAGCGTGTTGTAAGCCACATAAGCCATAGGTTTATCGGCTACGCATTCCACAAACTTTGTAAACTCGTCCTTTGTCCAGAAGTTCATCTCCTCGGCTTTGTTTTTGCCGATTGCTCCCGCCTTTGAGCAGGGGTTGGACTGTAAATCGTAATACTTGACGGCATAGTTGAAAATCGCGTTGAGCTGATTGTAAACGGTTTTCATATAGGTCTGCGAATAGCCTTTTGCAAGCAGCTCGTTCTCCCAAGCGATAATGTTTGCGGGAGATATTTCGGTAATTTTCTTTAAGCCAAAATACGGCATTATTTTCAAGCCGATTATGTAGTGCTTTGTACGCAGTGTGTTCTCACGCAGGCGAGGGGAAATGCTCTTGAAATACATCTCCGTGAAATCCGCAAAAGTGATGTTCAGGTCGGCTTTCTGCTCGGCAAGGAACGTTCTCAGCCATTCTTCCGCTTCACGCTTTGTTTCAAAGCCACGCTTCATCGTTTCCCTGCGCTTGCCTTGCCAGTCGGTGTAACGAAAGCGTATGTACCATTTTCCTGTTTTCGGGTCTTTTTTCGCTCTCATTATTCGGCACCTCCCTCTGCCTTGAGCGAGAAACCGTAAAGGCACTTCTCAAGGTATGCTCTGGGCAGTTTGCCGGCTATCGTCAGGTAACCCTGCTTTTTCAGCTCGGTGTTCATCGCTCGAATGAGCTTGTAGGCGTGACCGTTCGATACGCCCATAACCTGTGCCAATTCGGGCGCTGTGATGTAGATACTCTGATTGTCCATAGTAAAACCTCCTTAAAATTGATAACAGGATATTTAATATTTATCGCCGTGAGTATATATTATCACGATATTATATCGCTGTCAATAGATTTTTCTATAATTTTTAAAAAATACTT
>DAIOXG010000038.1:0-14111 GCA_036758085.1 Prevotella sp.
GTGTTGTAGTCAGCCCAGAGCACAGGCAGTCCGCCCATCGTGTCATACCATCCCTTAGCCGGAATAGTAACCTCAGCCTTGGTATTGATAAACACTGTCTTAGGGAAGTTGTGCCATGGTCTGCCGAGCCATACGTCAGTCTCAGAAGGCACACCCGGAGCGGTAATCACGTTGTTCATGAAGACATATCCCCACTTCACATCCTTCTGATGCGACGGAGCAACGATATATCCACCACTCTTGCGCACGATGTTCAGAGTGTCGCTGTCGAAATAAACATTACCGCTGTTGTAGATAAAGTCTACGGCTCCCTCTATGAATGAATCCTTCACGTAATGGCGATAGTTCGACTTGCTGGTAGTAATCCATGTATCCTGATAGCTGTACATGCCCACCTTGTTGAAGGCGATGCGGTCGTTCTCGGTATTGAGGGCGAGAGCCTGCGGACCGTCGTTTTTCTCCACTCCATAAGAGTTAACGAAACTGAGTCCCTCGAAATAGAGGTTAGCAGCATGAGCCACGAAGGTAGCACCCTTGTCCACGCTGAGAGCATTCGAACCTCCACTGAGTCTGTTGTCGCTGATAAACACCTTGTTTCTGTTCTGTCCGATGAAATACAGATACGGCTTACTTGCCGGCAGGTCTACGTGTTCCTTGTATGTACCCTCTTTGATGAAGATGAGCCAAGGCTTAACGCGGTTTGTCGGTGCAGCATCGATGGCAGCCTGCACGGTGGTATAGTCGCCGGTACCGTCTTGTGCCACCACAGCATCGTAGACACGAGCCTCCGGCTGTTTGCGCTCCATAGTAGTGAAGTTTATCTCAGTTCCCTCGAAGGCATTGCCGCTGCGGTCGAGAATCATTCCGGCATTGAGCTTGAAGGTGTATTTAGTAGAATATTTCAGTCCGCTATACTGATAAACCACGGTTTTTCCGCTCACCGTAGGCTTCAGCGTCTCGCCATTGAGCGTAGCCTGGCTGTTTTCGGCAGCCATCACCTTCTCGTCGAAGGTTAGGATTACGGAACCGTTTGCCGAAGCCCCCGTAGCATTGTTGGCAGGAATAGAAGAAAGGAGTTTCGGAGCCACCTTGTCGTCAACGATTTCCTTGTCGGCGAGTACGAAAATCTCAGCCACGGCAAGTCCGTCGTAATCGCCCGTAGAACCAACGAGCGGAGAATCATAATCTGGCAAGAAGCGCACACGCACCATCTGCTGTCCGGCAGCCTCGGCAGGGAGTGCGAATTCCTCAGAATCCCAACTGCGAGCCGGTAGGTTGTATGTACCGAACTTTGTATATGTCGTTCCGTCGAGGGAGTACTCGGCATTCACTACGCTGTGCGCGTTGAAGTCATCGCCCACGGCAGCAGAGAGTTTCACGTTTGTGTAGCCCACGGTAGAGAACGAGAGTTCGAAATAATACTTGTCGGTAAGTTTCTTCCAGCAGCGGGCAGCATACTTGCCGTTCTGTCCGCCCTTCTGTGCTCCGCAAGCGAGCCACGACGAAGTCTGTCCGGCAGCATTGCGCAGCGAGAGCAGTCCGGCATTGTCGCTCTCCGCCTTGTAGTCGGCGGCACGCTCCTGTGTCGGGGTGTCGCTATATAGATCCCAGCCCACGATATAGTCGGCACAAGAGAAGTTTGCCGTGAGGTTCTTCTCTCCGTCCATCTTCACTTCGCGCTCCATCGATGTGGAGTTGTCATCCCAGTTGGTGAACGTAAGGATGCGATTGTTCAGAGCCGTGAGCTTCACGTCGGTTCCTTCCTCATAGTAGTGTACTCCGTCCACCACGTTTCCCTCTGGCGAGAACTGCACGAGGTTGGCATTGGCACCTCCGTTGAGAGTCAGGTTCAGGGCATATACATTATTTTTAGTATATGTGGCAGTGAGCGAAGTATTGGCAGAAAGTTCGAATGTGTACGGATTTTCTGTTGAGACAACGCTGTTGTCGCTTCCTGTCCATCCGGCGAAGTGATAGCCAAAGTTCTCCGTCGTGCTTACGGTAATTACGGTGCCCTCGTCGAACGAGGTGCCCGATGGATTTACGGTTACTGTTCCGGCAGCCTCATCAGCTGTGCCTACGTTCAGTGTGTATACCGGAACGGAAGCAGGAGTTCCGTTCAAATCGCCAGTTATGGTGATATTGCCGAGAGCCAGCTGCTTGTTGTTGGCAAGGTTGTAGATATAGAAATAAAGCTCCACCTTGTCGGATACGGTCTGTAGTGCCGTCATGTCGAGATTTGACGAAGATGCGGAGTTTCGCTCCGGATTGAAGCCCTTTACCAGGTCTACGGTCTTGTCGCCGCATTTTGCCACCACGTCGAGAGTTCCGCCGCTTGTTCCGCATTTCTGCGAATCGAAGGTTACGGATTTGGGAGTAAAGCTGACTCCCTTTTTCGGAACGATAGAGAAGGCGACAAACGATGCCTCGTCTCTGGCGTTACTGATTTTCTCCTTCGGGTTAAGCTTCGACAGATTTCCCTGCTTGCCGTTAAAATAGAGGTTGCTACCAAGAGAAAAACTTGTTGTTGATACTGCTTCGGGCACTGAAACCACTGCCGAAGACGGGTTGTCTGCACTCTTGTCGAACGCCCATGCTATCGTGGCGTCTTTGGCATCAATGGCATCTGCACGAGAAATAACCTTTCCGGCAGCCGACGCTGGCGTCGTTCCGAAGAACTGCATGTTGTTTGCCCCGACAGACAGCGAGGCACAGGCAACCAAAGCGGTTGCCGCAATGAATTTCATTTTCATCGTCTTTTGATGTTATTATTCGGTTAGTAATTACGGCGGCAAAATTACTTGAAATAATAACACCGTATGGTATAAAAACGCGTCAACGGGGTGGAGAATTATGTAAAAGCAGTGATTTTATACCATATTCATCCGTCTACCCTCACCACCCCTCACACTATCCCTCACACCTTGAAACGTCGATATACAAAGGGTTTGAGGGCTATGGGTGAGGGTGTGAGGGTAAAATGACCGAAAAATATTTTGCAAAGTTTTCATATTAATTAGCAAGGCTCGTCATGGAGATACTTTGGTTTATACAATCATTATCCCGTTGTATATTCTGCCGGATGCGCTGCCAAGCTTTCTGGCTGAGAAGAAATCAGCCGAGTTGCTGAAGGTGCAAATATCGCTGACTTGAATATTCTCTGCCTTTACGCCACATTGCAGAAGCTGCTGACGGTTACATTCCTTTAGGTCGATATGCCACTTGAATTCAAAGTCGGTACCGGCAACCTTCATCTGCCGGGCAATGGAATCCATATTAAAGTTTGCATTGGCAAATTCTTCGTATACCTCATCACCAACCTCGAAGGCATCGAGCGAAATTCCGGGACCGATGACGGCTTTTAAAGCGACAGGCCGGGAGCCATAAGCAAGCCGCATGTCGGTAACGGCTTTCAAGACGATGCGTGCCACCGTGCCCCGCCATCCGGCATGCACGGCACAAACGGCACCATGTTCCGGATCGTAAAGAAGAACAGGGATGCAGTCGGCTGTCGATACTCCGATGCATACGTTCTTTACGTTTGTCATCACGGCATCCACGCCCTCAAGTATCATATTCTGCACATTTCCCGGCAGGCGAAGGAAGTCTGCCGCCACCTGACGGGTTTCAATACCGTGAGTCTGGTGGGGCATGATGATATGCTCCGGTTCGATGCCGAGTTCGGCAGCAAGAGCTTTCTTGTTTTCAGCAATTGCAGTCTCATCGTCACCACAATACGAATTAATATTAAACTCGCCGAAGTTGCCCTTGCTGCAACCGCCATGACGGGTCGTGCTGAAGGCTGACACTCCGGGAGCCATACAGTAAGAAGAGAGTTGTGGTTTAATCATTCGTCCTCATCCTCCATCTCGTATTCAAAATCGTCGAGGTCGTCAATGTCCTCCACGTCATCATCATCAACAAACTCAATTTCGTCTTCGCCTTCAGAGCGGAGCTCTTCGGGCAGCGTACTGAGGTCTTTGTCGCGATGAACGAGCGTATCTTCAGCCATAATCTCAGTAAGTTTGTTGCTCTCGCTGTTGAGTTCTTTCCAAAGTACATCCTTCAGTTCGTTGATACCCTGTCCGGTAACGGAAGATATGAACACTACCGGCAAATCCTCAGGCAGAGTTTCGCGGAGCATCTCTATCAGTTCGTCGTCGAGCAAGTCGCATTTTGTAACGGCAAGCACCCTGTGTTTGTCGAGCATCTCAGGATTGAAGTTTGTCAGTTCCTTCAGGAGTATCTCATACTCACGCTTGATGTCGTCTGTATCTCCCGGCACCATGAAGAGCAAAAGGGAGTTGCGCTCGATATGGCGAAGAAAGCGCAGTCCGAGACCCTTTCCCTCGCTTGCTCCCTCGATAATTCCCGGTATGTCTGCCATGACAAACGATTTGCGGTCGTGGTATTCCACGATACCGAGCGACGGTTCGAGAGTGGTAAACGGATAATTGGCGATTTTAGGACGCGCACTCGAAACGGTAGACAGCAACGTGCTCTTACCGGCATTAGGGAAGCCCACAAGACCTACATCGGCAAGGAGTTTAAGTTCCATGATGACAGTCATCTCCTGCATCGGCTCGCCCGGCTGAGCATAGCGCGGTGCCTGGTTGGTGGCGGTACGGAACTGATAGTTTCCCAATCCGCCGCGACCACCTTTCAAGAGAACGACCTCCTGTCCGTCGTGCATCACGTCGCAGATGAATTTTCCTGTTTCGGCATCATAAACCACGGTGCCACAAGGCACATCTACATAGATGTCCTTACCGTCGGTGCCATGACATTTGTCGCGACCGCCGTTGCCGCCGTGCTCCGCCTTGATATGGCGCTGGTATTTCAGATGCAGCAAAGTCCAGTAGTTGTGGTTACCACGGAGAATGATACTTCCACCTTTTCCGCCGTCGCCGCCGTCAGGACCTCCATTCGGCTGATACTTCACATGACGAAGGTGCATTGAACCTTTTCCGCCCTTTCCAGAGCGGCAATATATCTTTACGTAATCTACAAAATTTGATTCTGGCATTTTATTAATTTTTTTAGTTATGGGAGAACTGGGAGGACTGGGAGTTATGGGAGAACTGTACTCTGAATTCAGCATACATCACTCCTTACTCTTCACTCAACGCTCCACACTCTCAGACAGTGTTTTCTCCATTCTTTCAACAATGACGGTAGACAGTACCACCTTTCCGTCGGGACCGATGAGAGTCATCGATGGAATCCACTGAACTCCGTAAGTCTTGGAAATCTTTGCATCACGCATCTTTTTCAGTTCGCTGACATGCTTCCATGTCATACCGTTGTCTTTGATGCACTTAGCCCATCTGTCGCGGTCAATATCAAACGATACACCGATGAAAACGACTTTGTCGCCATACTTGCTGAACATAGACTTTACGGCAGGGATATCCTTGCGGCAGTCTGGGCACCATGATGCCCAGAAGTCGAGCAACACATACTTTCCCTTGTATTCTGCCAGCTGTAGTTTACCGCCATTCGGCATCGGCAGGATAAAGTCGGGAGCCACAGTACCAGGCTTTAAAAGCTTCTGTGCATACAGAGAGTCAAGGTCATTGCCTTTCTCGTCTGTCGTCTGTGCCATAATACTTGTCGCCATGGCGAGAAGCATGGCAAATGATAATAATATTTTCTTGACAATCATATTGTTTGTTATTTAATTGTATTTACTTTTATTATTTTATAGAGTTATTTTAGGGGGTATGGGAGAACTGAGAGTTATGGGAGAACTATGCTCCTAAATTCTCATTTTTCATTTCTCTTTTTTAATTCCTAATTCCTCTTTCCTAATTCTATTCATTCTCTACATTCTCAACACCTGGTCGCAATAATCCACCACGGCAGGACGGTGAGTAATGAAGATTATAGTATGAGAGTTGTCATCGAGCAAGTTGTCGAGTAGCTCTTTCTCCGTGTCAGGATCAAGGGCACTCGTAGCCTCATCGAAAATCATCACACTGCCCTTGCGGAGTAAAGCCCTCGCAATGGCAATACGCTGTGCCTGTCCCTCACTGAGTCCGCCACCAGCCTCGGCACAGCTTGTGTCAAGTCCGGCAGGAAGTTCTTTTACAAATCCGGCACATGCCATATCCAAGGCTTCAAGCATCTCGTCGTCTGTAGCATCAAGACGTCCCATTCTGAGATTGTCGCGTATCGTACCGCTGAGGAGGGTGTTGCCCTGAGGAACATATACGATATTGCAGCGCATGAGAGGCGACATGCGGCGAGTTTCCACATTATTATATATATATACATTCCCCTTGGTTGGATACATGAGAGCCAGAACGAGTCTTACTAGAGTTGTCTTTCCAACTCCCGTTTCACCAAGGATAGCAGTACAGGTGTGAGGCTTGAAGTCAAACGACAGACCATTTATCACATTCTGCTCGGCATCATCATAGGCATAAGAGACATTGTCCAGTCTGATACCAACCCCACCGCTGTCATTATCCATATAGACAGAATCACCCTGCTCCTCAAGTGGGTTCTCCTCAAGTTCCATAAGTCTTTCGGCAGCCGTAAACACCGAGACGAAAGCCGGCACAAGCTTCGTAAGATTCCTTGCCGGTCCCTGTATCTTTGACACGAGCTGCAAGAATGCCGTCATGCCGCCAAACGTAAGCGTTCCGGCATACATGCGCAAGGCACTCCAAAGGAAAGCCACGAGGTAGCCAAGGGCAAACCCGAAGTTGAGGATAAGATTGGAGATAACGGAAAACTTGGTTCGTTTGACCACATTATGCCTCAGTTCGCTCTGCATGTTCTCCAGTCTGCCGACCATAGCCTGGTCTTTTTCAAGAGTCTTTATGAGCATGCGGTGCTGTATCGTCTCCTGCAAGACACTCTGCACCTTGCTGTCGCTATTCCTCACCATACGGGAGAGTTTTCTCATGTGCCCCACATACACCTTGCTCGTCAGTATAAACAGCGGCAACATGAACACGATAAGTGCCGCAAGTAACGGATCCATAGAGAAGAGATAGCAGAACGAACCGAGAAAGAGAGCCACGACAGATAGTGTGCTCGGTATCGTCTCCGTAAGGAAGCTGACCACGTTGTTGACATCAAACTCCAAGCGGTTGAGAACATCACCGCTATGGCGCTTTTCCTTTCCGTGCCACTCAGAACGCAAGATGCGGTCGAGCATACGCTGCTGCATGCGGTTCTGCGCCTTTATCCCCAATATATTCCTCACCCATACGGCGGCTATATTGATGGCAAAGCCACACAGTATCAATACCGCCATCAGACATACCGCCATATATATGGAACCTTCAGCCACACGGGATGCCACATCGATGGCATGCTTCACCGCCCATACGGAGGATAGACTGACGGCAACATCCAGCAATCCGAGTACGGCATTTATCACCGCCTGTCGCCTGTTGCCGCGCCACGCACGCCACAACCACCCGACAATCTGCGATGCCGAGTATTTGCTTTCCGGTATGTTGAAGATATTTCTTATGTTCATTACAGTCTGTTATTCTTGTCGCCAACCCTTGTATCTGCTCCCCACATCATCTTCTGGCGAAGTGTCGAGAAATACGTCTTGCTCTTAGGCTTTACGATATGGGCATCGTAGGGCGAACGACTAATCGTCAGGATCTGACTCTCGTCGTATTTCGATGACCTTCCGTCTGCTGCCACGAGGAAATTATGACTCCGGCTCTCCACCTCAAGAGTGATAACCGCAGAATCCGGAACGACAAGCGGTCTTGCCGTAAGGCTATGCGGTGCAACGGGAGTAAGACACAAGACTCCAGTATGCGGCACCATAATCGGTCCGCCGTTCGACAGAGAGTATGCCGTGGAGCCAGTCGGTGTGCTGATAATCAGTCCGTCGGCATGATACGTTACTATATACTCGCCATTGATACTCGTCCGTATCGTTATCATCGAGGCATTGTCGCGTTTCAGCACCGCCACTTCATTAAGGGCACAGTCGCTGACATCCTCTCCATTGCCCAAGGTCGTCTCTACCTGCACCATGGCAAGGCAGTCTACGGTATATTCCCCGAAATACAGACTGTCGAGCACCTCCTCGATATCGTCGACTCCCACACCGGCGAGAAATCCCAGTCGCCCCATGTTTACCCCAATAATGGGTATACACCTGCTGCCCACGCAGTATGCCGAGCGCAACAAGGTACCGTCGCCTCCCATGGAGACAACGAAATCAGCATCGAAATCATCTCCATTGAAAGGTGTTACTCCATCGAGGTTCACACCAAGCGTCTTCGACAGATAATCAAAGAAGGCACGCTCCATGCTCACCTCTGCACGCCTTTGTCCGAGAAGATGCAGCAGATGATGTATTCCGTTTGACCTGTCGGCCTGGTATATATTGCCGAAAATGGCGAATCTAAGTTTCCGCAACGACATATTTTAGAGTTTTTTTTCTTTATGAGCGCATTTTATTCTGCCATTACAAATGTTTTTGTAACTTTGCGCTTGTAAATGCGTCTGCAAATATACGGCTTTTTTACATAAAATCCTCATGCACGGAAGAATAAACAAGTTTTTCTTCTCTTGCAAAATCGGATTTCGGTATAAAATCCTCACGCATGACAATAAATACAAACATAAAGAAGCCCCAGACTGCCGTGGAAGAAGCGGAAGAGGGGCATGGTGTTATTAACAAACTAATTTGATATGACAAAGTTAAGTGTAAACATCAACAAGGTAGCGACCTTGAGAAATTCAAGAGGCGGAAACAATCCGGATGTAGAAAAAGTGGCACAAGACTGCCAACTCTTCGGAGCACAGGGAATAACAGTTCATCCTCGTCCTGACGAGCGACATATACGCTATCAGGATGTTAGGGAAATAAAACCGCTCATAACAACGGAATTCAACATCGAGGGAAACCCTATTGAGAAATATATAGAACTCGTTCTTGAAGTCGTGCCGACCCAAGTGACACTTGTGCCGGACGGCGATGCTCAGCTCACGAGCAACCACGGATGGGACACTATTGAGAATAAAGGATTCCTGACTGATGTCGTTGGCAGGTTCAAAGAGGCAGGCATTCGCACAAGTATCTTTGTGGACCCGTCTGCCGAAATGGTGAGAGGTGCCAAGGAATGTGGTGCCGACAGGGTGGAGTTGTATACCGAATCTTATGCTTCCAACTATGAGCGCAACCGCGAAGAGGCGATAAAGCCTTTCGTCGATGCCGCCGTGGCTGCAAGGGAGATAGGACTGGGACTTAACGCCGGACACGACCTGAGTCTCGTGAACCTCGCATATTACCACAAGATGATTCCATGGACTGACGAGGTGAGCATCGGGCATGCGCTTATTTGTGACGCACTGTATATCGGACTGAAGAATACTATCGAGAAATATCTCGATTGCTTGAAATAACCCTTAAAACTTTAATATTATGGCAAAAGTTTATATGTTTCTTGCCAACGGATCGGAAGAGATAGAATCTCTTATCCCCGTTGACATTTTCCGTCGAGGCGGAGTGGAGGTGAAGACTGTGAGCATCAACGACTCAGAATTTGTTGAGATGGCTCATGGAGTAACTATAAAGGCAGACCTCAAGTTTGAGGACAACGACTTTAGCGACGCCGACTTACTCATGCTGCCTGGCGGACTGCCTGGAGCTACGAATCTGAACGACCATGAGGGCGTAAGAGAGGCTATACTGAAACAATACGAAAGTGGAAAGCTCGTTGCTGCAATCTGTGCTGCCCCACTGGTGTTCGGCTCTCTTGGCATCGTCAAGGGAAAGCGCGCCACCTGTTATCCGGGATTTGAGAAATACCTCGACGGGGCGGAATATACCCACGAGCTGTATACTGTCGACGGCAATGTGGTAACCGGCGAAGGACCGGCTGCAACTCTGCCATATGCATACGCCTTGCTCGCCATGCTCACCGACGAAAAGGCGGCACATGATGTTGCCGAAGGAATGATGTATCTCCATCTGATGGAAAAAAAGTAAAAGTTATGGAGTATACTGAATACGTAATAATC
Source organism: Prevotella sp. (assembly GCA_036758085.1). Lineage (GTDB taxonomy): Bacteria > Bacteroidota > Bacteroidia > Bacteroidales > Bacteroidaceae > Prevotella. Next base: position 10,009 of record DAIOXG010000038.1, read on the forward strand.
GTTGCCGGAGGAAAAGGCACACGAATGGGCTCGGAGGTGCCAAAACAATTCCTGACTATCGACGGACAACCGATACTGATGCGATCGATACGCTGCTTCAAGAACTATAACTGCAACATGAAGATTATCCTCGTATTGCCCAAAGAACAACAGGAATACTGGAAGACACTGTGTGAGGAATACTCTTTCAACGAAGAGGTAACGATTGCCGACGGAGGGGAAACAAGATTCCATTCGGTAAAGAACGGACTCGACTGCATTCCCGATGATGCTTGCGGAACGGTTTGCGTTCACGACGGAGTGAGACCATTCGTTTCCGGAGGAACTATCCATCGCACATGTACGGAGGCTCAGAAGAGCGGTGCTGCCGTACCGGTAATTCCCGTTGTTGAAACTCTACGCCATCTATATAGAACTGATGCTCCGGAATCATTGTATAAAATCGACAGCATTGCGGCATTGGAAATTAGTCGTGAGCTGAGGTCGGAAACCGTGCCGAGAGACGAATACCGCATTGTTCAGACTCCACAGACTTTCAGAATCGACTTGCTAAAAAAGGCTTACCGACAAGAGTACTGCAGGGAGTTTACAGACGACGCCTCTGTCGTGGAACACGACGGACAAAACGTGGCACTCGTTGAGGGTAACGAAGAAAATATAAAAATTACGACTCCATTCGATCTTGCCGTGGGTGAGGCGATTGTAAAACAAGAACCGTCGTATAACTTATAATAAAAAGACAAGTGCTCGATATTCTTAACCAAGACATACAATACATGCCGGGCGTTGGTCCGAAGAAAAAGGAGATACTCCAGAAGGAGTTGGGTATACAGACTATATCCGATCTTCTGGAGTATTACCCGTACAAATATGTTGATCGCACTCATATATACCGTATTGCTGACATGAGCGGCGAACTGCCGTTTATACAGATAAAAGGAAGAATATTGAGCTTCGAGGAACTGGCAAGCGGAGGACGAAAGAAACGTCTTGTGGCACACTTCTCCGACGGCACAGGTGTGGTGGACCTCGTATGGTTCTCCGGCATAAAATATGCCACTCAACAATATAAGGAGAATATCGAATATATCGTTTTCGGCAAACCTTCCGTTTTCAACGGCAGATACCAGTTCGCACATCCCGATATCGACAAGGCCGACGAACTGCAACTGTCGCTGATGGGCATGCAGCCTTATTACTCCACCACGGAGAAGATGAAGAAAGTCGGACTGACTTCACGCTCCATCGAGAGAATCACCAAGAGCATATTGGAACGGATAGACCAGCCGTTGGCTGAGACTCTGCCGCCGTTTATTGCAAAACGGCTGCGACTGGTATCAAGGGACACGGCAATGAGAAATATCCATTATCCGAAAAACAGTGCCGACCTTGCCAACGCCCAAATGAGACTCAAGTTCGAGGAACTTTTCTACGTGCAGCTCAATATCCTCAGATATGCCTCCGACCAAAAAAGGAAATACCGTGGATACGTGTTTCAGCACGTAGGCAAAGTATTCAACGATTTCTACTCCAACCACCTGCCGTTTCCACTGACAGAAGCCCAAAAGCGGGTGGTAAGGGAGATACGGCGCGACCTGGGCAGCGGCAGACAGATGAACAGACTGTTGCAGGGCGATGTGGGCAGCGGGAAAACTCTCGTGGCTCTTATGTCAATGCTCATCGCTCTCGACAACAACTACCAGGCTTGTATAATGGCGCCTACAGAAATTCTCGCCGAACAGCACCTGGCGACAATAAGGGAATTCCTCGGAGATATGAACGTGCGTGTGGAGATGCTTACGGGTATTGTGAAGGGGAAAAAACGCAAGGAAGTACTTGCTGGACTTATCGATGGAAGTATAAATATTCTTGTCGGCACACATGCCGTAATAGAGGATACGGTGCAGTTCTGCCGACTCGGACTCGTCGTCGTTGACGAACAACACCGGTTTGGCGTGGCACAGCGCGCAAAACTGTGGAGCAAGAGTCAAAACCCGCCTCACGTGCTTGTAATGACCGCCACACCAATACCGAGAACTCTCGCCATGACTATCTATGGCGACCTCGACGTAAGCATTATCGACCAGCTGCCGCCCGGCAGGAAACCAGTGGTGACTCTCCACAAATACAACAACCAGACAACAAGCCTATATAATGGCATCCGTCAACAGATCCGCGAGGGTAGACAGGTGTATATTGTCTTTCCACTCATAAAGGAAAGCGAAAAACTCGACTTGCAGAACCTGGAAGAGGGATTCGAAAACCTGAAAGAGATTTTTCCAGAATTCAGACTTAGCAAAGTTCACGGCAAAATGAAATCTGCCGAGAAAGAAGAAGAGATGCAAAAGTTTGTTAACGGTGAGACTCAGATCCTTGTTGCTACAACCGTAATTGAGGTTGGAGTAAACGTACCTAATGCTTCGGTTATGGTAATACTCAACGCCGAACGCTTTGGACTCTCTCAGCTACACCAGCTCAGAGGACGTGTAGGACGAGGTGCAAGCCAGTCATACTGCATTCTCGTTACCAAACCACAACTGACAAAGGAGACCAAGCGCCGCATCGACATAATGTGCGACACGAACGACGGATTCCTTATTGCCGAGGCAGACCTGAAACTACGTGGACCTGGCGATTTAGAGGGAACGCAGCAGAGCGGAATGGCTTTTGACCTGAAGATTGCCGATATAGCACGCGACGGACAAATCGTGCAAATGGCACGCGACGAAGCACAACAAATTATCGACAACGACCCCAACTGCGACAAGGCGGAAAACAGTCTGCTTTGGCAGCGACTCGCAGCCCTAAGAAAAACAAATATCAACTGGGCGGCAATATCATAAAAACTGCTCTTTAGAAAAGGAGAGGACACATTGGATTATGCTAATTATTAGCACATTACGACACACACCAATATGTTAAAGGCACACTAAAAACTGTTAAGCGACATACAACATTAAAATATTTTTACTATCTTTGCAGCGTATTTGTAATCATCATGACGAATATTGGTTTCTTAATATCCATCATAATGATTAACCTTAATCACACATAATGCGTTTGCAACTTCCATTTGCGAGGCATTAAACTTAAAAATTAATTATGCAATTAAGAAAGACAATTAAAACATTAGCAATAACTGCTGTCATGGCGCTTGCCACGATTCCTGCTACAGCACAAGACCTGTTGGCAAGACAGGCACCGGTAGACAAGAAGCTCAAGGCAGTAGACACCCTGGCACTGAGAAATATCGTACAAAGAGAACAGAACGAAGCTCCATCGGCACAACTATACAAGGAATGGAACAACCGCTATGCTCACCGCGCTACAGAATTGCCAGACTCTTTCAACATCAATCTAAGACACTTCTGCATGCCTACGACAAGTCGCATCATCACTTCCAACTTCGGCAGCCGCTGGGGAAGAATGCACAAAGGGCTTGACATAAAGGTTTATATCGGCGACACTATCCGCGCCGCTTTCGACGGAAAAGTAAGAATCGTAAGATATGAATCGGGTGGATACGGCAACTACGTCGTTATACGCCACCACAACGGACTGGAGACTATCTACGGACACATGTCGAAACAACTTGTCGACGAAGACCAGACCGTACATGCCGGAGACCCTATCGGACTTGGCGGCAACACCGGACGAAGCACCGGTTCTCACCTCCATTTCGAAACCCGCCTCTGCGGAGTAGCACTGAACCCGGCACTGATGTTCGACTTCAAGAACCAGGATGTTACCGGCGACAACTATCTCTTCCGCCGCAGCACATACGACCGCGAGTCGCTCGCTGCCACCCGTAACCGCGGAAAGAACGACGACCTTGCTATGGGCAATGACAACGACACGAAGGTTGGAAACAATATCGAAGGTGGCGACGTGCGCTACCACAAAGTGGCAAAGGGCGAGACTCTATTCAGCATAGCACGCAAACGCGGCACTACTGTAGAGCAAATCTGCAAGCTTAACCACTTGAGCAAGAACCAGCGCGTAAAGCCAGGACAAATCCTAAGATACTCTTAAGCAATAGCTATAGTCTCCCGATATCGGGAGGCAAAACAAAGGCTGCATGACTTATGCCATGCAGCCTTTTT
>DAIOXG010000039.1:0-8949 GCA_036758085.1 Prevotella sp.
GTATTTTTTCAATTTAGGACAGTTAAATTCATCGTCCTATAAAAGTATAGCCCTCTGGTGCAAGCTCAATGGCGGTTGTGGTCTCGCCAAAGGTCGAAGCCCAACAGTCAAAGTGCGCCAAGCCCTTGTTGCGGATGGTGTCATGCTGCAGGTATCGCATCATCGTGTACAGCTCCGTCATAGAGTTGCTGACCGGCGTTCCCGTTGCGAACACAACGCCTCGGCTGTCGGTCAGCTCGTCGATGTAGCGGCACTTCAAGAGCATATCGGAGGACTTCTGTGCATCGGTAGTCGAAAGTCCCGCCACGTTTCTCATTTTCGTGTAGAGGAATAAGTTCTTAAAACTGTGCGCCTCGTCCACATAGAGATGGTCAACACCGAGCTGTTCAAAGGTGATAACATCGTCCTTGCGGGTGTTGTCCTGCAATTTGGAAAGTCTTGTTTCCAAGCTTTTTTTCGTTCGCTCCAAAGACTTGATTGTAAAGCGTTCCGCACGGCTTGCTTTGAGTTCTTCCAGACCTTCCTCGATTTCCGCAATCTGTTCCTGAAGAAGCCGCTCCTGCCTTTCCTGTGAAACTGGAATACGCTCAAACTGGCTATGCCCGATGATGATTGCATCGTAGTCGCCGGTTGCGATTCTGCCGCAGAACTTCTTGCGGTTTCTCGGTTCAAAGTCCTTTTTGGTTGCGGCGAGAATATTGGCAGAGGGGTATAACCGGAGAAATTCGCTTGCCCATTGTTCGGTCAAGTGGTTGGGGACAACGAATAGCGGTTTTTGACACAAACCTAACCGTTTGCTTTCCATAGCGGCGGCAACCATTTCAAAAGTCTTGCCGGCACCAACCTCGTGTGCAAGCAAGGTGTTACCGCCGTAGAGGATGTGTGCGACGGCGTTCTTCTGATGCTCACGGAGCTTGATTTCGGGGTTCATACCGCTGAACACGATGTGGCTGCCGTCATACTCACGGGGACGAGTGGAGTTGAAAAGGTCATTGTACTTGGTGACAAGCTCCTGCCGTCTGTCGGGGTCTTTCCAAATCCAATCACGGAACGCATCCTTGATTGCCTGCTGCTTCTGCTGTGCAAGGGTCGTTTCCTTGGAGTTGAGCACACGGCGTTCCTTGCCGTCGGGGTCGGTAACGGTGTCATAGATACGGACATCACGCAGATTCAGAGTATCCTCTAAAATCTTGTATGCGTTGGCTCTGTCCGTTCCGTAGGTCATATAGGCGTTGACATCGCTGTAGGACGGCTGAGATTTTCCCGTGATGTTCCATTCCGCAGAGAACGGCGAATAGTTGACTTCAATGGTTCTGCGCAGGTAATACGGCGGCTCAAACGTCTCTACCATAAACTGCTGAATGTAGGACTTATCAATCCATGTTGCGCCCAGGCGAACCTCAATCTCGGAAGCATCAAGGTCTTTGGGCTGTGCTGTTTTCAATGCTGCCACGTTATCGGCAATCTCGTTGCGGTGGTTCGCATCTTCCGGCAGCAAATCCAAGGCTCTCTGATAGTAGGCGAGCTTTTCACGGACATTACCGGACAGAAAATCATCGGCGGTTCTCCAAGTATAGGAGCCGTCGGGCTTTCTGTTAAAGTCCATGTAGATAACGCCACGCAAATCGCTTGCGAGTTCTTCTTCGGTCTTGCCTGTAAGAGAGGACATATATTCCATATCCACACAGGCTTTTTCTGCGATGGATACCGCAAGAGCTTCCGAAGCGGTATCAACCGATGTTACGACCTCGCTCGGCTTGATGGTGCGTTTGGTGAACATATCCGCTTTGCGTTTGAGATTGTTGTCCTCGTCGAGAACTTCCAGAGAGCAAAGCAGATAGTAGGAGCTGTCATCGGCAAAGGCAAGAGCATTGCCACGGCTATTGATAAGACCGTGCTTTGCCGTGAAATTGTCGTAGAGCGTGTTCATTTCACGTTGGGTCTGTCGGATAGTTTCATCGGAGATATACCCGTCCATCTGCTGAGCGATTAGCTTCTGAACACAATCACGAAGCTCCACCATACCCTTAACACGTTCCGTTGCCGTTGCGTTGAGTTCAGGCTTTACCATGCGACTGTTTTCACGGTAATAAACCTCGCCGTCAACCACGGTGTAGCTGTAGTTCTTTACATTCGGGTCGGCAGGGATAGAGGTGTCGATTGCTTCGCCGTCGCCAAGGTTGGGCAGCTCCGCTTCTGTGTAACTGCCTTTAATGTTCTGAATAGCGTATTTGAGCTGAACGCCAAGGTCGAGGTCTTCATACGGCTCGACCGTAAAATCCTGCTTACCGTACTGTGTGCTCTCCGAGGTCTGCTGTCCAAGAACCATTTCGGGGTTATCAATGAAATAACTGTTGATGGAAAAGCCGTCGTCGTTCTTGCCGAGGTGAACCCAGTCGGGTTCAATTTGGGTAGGACGGTCACGCTTCTGCAGGAAAATAATATCGGACACAACCTCTGTTCCTGCGTTCGCCTTGAAAGCGTTATTCGGTAAACGGATAGCTCCGAGTAGTTCCGCCCTCTGAGCGATATACTTACGGACTTCGGGAGACTGCTTATCCATCGTATATCGGCTCGTCACGAAAGCGATAACGCCGCCCGGTCGAACCTGGTCGAGTGCCTTGGCAAAGAAATAATCGTGGATAGAAAAGCCGAGCTTGTTATAAGCACGGTCGTTCACCTGGTACTGACCGAAAGGCACGTTACCGATAGCGAGGTCGAAGAAATCTCGCCTGTCGGTGGTTTCAAAGCCGGCAACGGTAATGTCTGCCTTGGGGTAAAGCTGTTTTGCGATTCGCCCTGTGATGCTGTCCAGCTCTACGCCGTAGAGCTTGCTGTTCTGCATCGCTTCGGGCAAAAGCCCAAAGAAGTTGCCGACACCTATTGAAGGCTCCAGAATGTTTCCGGTCTCAAAGCCCATATTACCGACAGCTTCATAGATTGCCTTGATGACGGTCGGGCTTGTGTAGTGAGCGTTCAGCGTTGAGCTTCTTGCAGCAGCGTATTCTTCCGGGGAGAGCGTGGCATATAGCTCCGCAAATTCATTCTTCCAGTTATCCTTTGTTTCATCAAAGGCGTCAGCAAGACCGCCCCAACCGACATATTTGGAGAGAACAGCCTGTTCTTCGGGCGTTGCCTGTCTGCCGTCAAACTCCAATTCTTTCAGTAAATTGATGGCATCCATGTTCATACGGAACTTTGCTTTTGCGCCGCCTTCGCCCAAGTGGTCGTCGGTGATACGGAAGTTATGAAGTTCGGGCTTTGATTCTGCCACGGTCGGCTCTGCTGGCAGCTCCGCAATACGCTGCGCTTCGCTGATTTCTACAAGCCTACGCATAAACTCGATGGATTCGCTTCTGAAAATCGGAAATCCGGTGGCGTTTCGGAATGTGACATCCTGCAAGCTGACAGTTCCGAAATCGAGATTTACGCTGTCAACGACGAACCTGCGACCGTCAATCTCATAGGTGGATTCACGGGGAATAAGGTGCTTACTTGCAAAAGCCTCATCGGAAATGCGTTGCTCATCACGGCTTATCTGCTCTGTGTCGTTCAACACTTGATGAATGAAAGGGTTGCTGTCCGGAGCTTCGGAGGCAACCGATTCGCCGTTTACAATGCCACGCTCGGCAAGAGCCTCACGGATAACAACAGGGTCAATGTGCTCAAATGCGTCTTGCTCGGCTTCGGTGAAGAACCTGTCCTCTTTGATGAGCTGTGCGATGCGTCTCTGAACCTTCGCCCAGGACATTTCATAATCAATATCCGTGCCGGTAACGGTGATGTGCAAATGCCTTGATACATCGCTTGCTCCGTATTCCTTAGAGAGCCACGCCGCAGTATCACGCTCACGGGCGTGTTCTGCCATATATCGGACAACAGCCCGCTTGCTTTCAATATCGCCGTTCCACTTTTGGAGAGCTTCGTCAATGTCAGCCTGTGTGAGTTCCCGCTTTGCGGCGGGAGCTTCAACTGAGGCGGTTGGGTTCTCATCCGGGACTTCTGCAGCGACTACAGGTTCGTTCTCGAGTTCCTTTTCAGAACCTAAAATGCCCAGAGAATAGGTCGTATGCTCGTTTATAATGCTGTTATGACGGGCAACGGTAACGCCGTAAGTCTCACGGATTTTCTCAATGGATTGCTCTAAAATGTGAGAAGGGATACCGCACATTTCTACCCGTCCGGCATCAGGTACGGCTCTTGTGGTGAGCTTTAGGTCAAGCAGGTCAGAAACGGCTTTCGCATCCTCGCCGTACATTTCAAAGAAATCTCCGACCTGGAAAAGCACAACATCGTTGGGATGGTCGTGCTTAATATCGTTGTATGCGTCCATATGCTTGCGGAACTGCCATTCACGGGTCTGCATTTCCTCGTACTTGGCTTTTTCTTCGGGAGTGAAGTATCTGCCGTTTCGGATAAGGCTTTCAAACCTTGCGGCGACCTTGTTCCAATTCAGCTCCACATCGGCACAATCGGGCTTCTGCAGGCGGATACCCTTACCGGAGCTTTCAATCCAGCCCTTTCCCGACACCGCATGAGAGCTGCCGCCTTGACCGTACTCGTTTTTCAGAAAATCCGCTTTCTCTTTGGAATTGTGAGCACCGAAAAAATACTCATAAATACGACCTTTACCGCCCTCGACGCTGCTTCCACGGGTCAAAGTAGCATCAATCTCATCCTCGGTGATGAACATTCCCACCTTAGTGACTTCTGCCATATCGGAGGTGTATTCTCGTCTCGGCAGGTCAAGGTCTTGCAGAGCGTTCCAAATCTCAACAGGCTTGTGGTAACGGAAACGCAGAACATTGCGGTCTTCCTTGTAGGCTTCCATAAATGCGGAGAAATCGGCAGCAATTTTCTGACGGATAGAAGGGTTCTTCAAATCCTCCGCCAAGCGTTCCGTTGCATCGGGAAAACCGCCTTTTCGGTAATCTTCCAAGGTGGAGAGGATACCGATTTCTCTTGCATCGTCGCTCAAATCTCCACGGAGATACCACAGCTTATGGGAAAGCTCGGTGCGCTCGTGCAGTTCAGCCTCGCCAAGCTCCACATTGGAGGCAAACTTACCCTCATCCATAAGCTGACCGATACGCTCGGCGGCGGTTTGCCACGAAATGACCTGTGCGGAACGGGAATATCTTGCGGCGCGACCTTTTGCAAGGTGAATACCGTCCTCGGCATACCATACAGAGAACTCGCCGTTATCAGACTTGATACCGGCACCGCCGTGATATTCCTTTTTGAGCAGTTCTGCGATTTCTTCTATCGGCTTCTGTTTTTGGAATGCGGCGGCTACATTCATTCGTGTATGCTCGGAATTGCTGGTGAGACGGAGCACATCGTCAATATCGCTTTGGACAAAAGAAAAAGCGAAGGGTGTAGGTTTTACACTCTCCGCTTCATCTATGATAGCGATTTGTTCTTGTTCTGTCGGGAACAACCCAGCATCAAAGAGGGTAAGCTGTTCGCTTAACTGTGAATCAGTTCTTCGAGAATTACTTCTTCTGCCTGGTGCTTGAGATTGTTCATCAAGCCCGTCCACATCATCGGGTCGCTGGCTTTCAGTTCCTCCGTCACGCCGTTCTGCTTCATCAGTTCGGGCATCATCTGTTCCAGTCTCCGGTTCGCCGTCTCGTCGATTTCCCTCAGATGCGGGTACAGAGTCTCCGACAAAATCATGCTGTTCCACAGCACCGGACGATTCTCCTGCAGATACTTCTTCCTCATGCGACCGTACTTGCCAAGGGGCTTCGTTTCGGTCTCGTTCAAGGTCAGATTCGGAATTAAATAATCTCCGTTCTGCGTGTAGTTCAGTTTGTTCTCCATAATCCTGTGTCCTTTCTGCCTGCCTTTGCAGGCTTGCTTCTCGCTCGTAATTTTTTACTGTGACGGCGATTTGCCTTAAAATCTGCTCGCTGCTGTTGGAGACAGCCGAACCGAGTACGGCAATCGTATCACGGGTGTTAAAGTCGAATACGCTTAAAAAGTCTTCATGCTCAAAGTAATCGCCGGGGTTCAGTCCGCAGCGAGACATAAGAGCGTAGGTGGTGCTGACGGTAGCGGCATTTCTAAAAGCAACCTCTACGTTATAATCATCATACTCCTCAAGGAAGGAATCGGCAAGGATGCCGAGAATGTCACGGCGGTTGTCGTTCCAGTATTCGGTTACGAGCTTAGATGCAATCTGTTCCAGTTGGTCGGCAAGACCTTTTTCACCGGACACACCGAAACGGTTCTCCAAATCTGCGGTAACGGAGTCGTGATGCTCGTCTTTGTATTCCCAAAGATTAAGACGGCGGGAATTTTCCCTGCCGCCTGTATCGGAAACGTCAAACACATATTTGAGCCTCGGAATATCGCCGGTGGTATCAAGGAGCGCAATCCCTTTGGAGCCACGGCGGACATATCTGCCCATCTGTTTATTCCAAAGGTCATAATCGGCACAGGCGGTTGCGTTCGGCTTCTGAGCGAAAATCATCAACTGCTCATGGAACGGATATTTATATAGCCGTCCCATCGTTTCAAGAAATGCCGTCCATTCGCCGAAGCTGCCCGTAACTTGTCTTGCGGTGATGTCTGCCATCTGCGTGTAAAATTGCAATTTACTTGGCAATAGTCTGTCCTCCTTCTTTTGATTTTGGGTATAAGAAAAGCACCTCCGCAGAGATGCTTTCTTATACTGTTTGAAATTGTTTAGATGAGATTGCTCGGAATAAAGCAGTTATCCGCATCAATCGGTATCGGCTCCTCGCACATACAGATGATGCCGCCGTTGCCACGCTTCAAGGAAGCCTTATCAATGACGCTGTACTTTTTGACTTCACGACGGTCGGGCGCAGCGCTCTTTTTGATTTCCAGCGGATGGATGACGTTGTTTTCCTCAACAAACACATCAATCTCTTTTGCGTTGGAATCCCGGAAGTAGGTGAGGTTTACCTTGGACTTTGCATAGGCGTAGTTCTTGACAAGCTCCATCACAACATAGTTCTCGTAGTAATGCCCGCTTGCAGCACCATTTCGCAGCGTATCCGGCGTCAGCCACATGGAAAGATACGAACAGAGTCCTGTATCGCAGAAGTACAGCTTCGGCGTTTTACTGAGACGTTTGAGTTCATTGTTGGAATAGGGAGAAAGCAGATAGATGATGTTTAATCCAACGAGAATTTTCAGCCACTCTTTTGCGGTACTCGGTGCAATGTCGGCGGATTCAGCCAATGTGGAATAATTGACTTGTTCCGAAACAAGGGAAGCGCAGCCCACAAGAAACTTGCGGAAGCGAACGGTGTCGGTAATGCCGCCCGCCTCGGTAGCATCACGCATCAAGTAGGTGTCAACATAGGAATTGAAATATTCCTGCCGAAGTTCATCGTCCACGCCCTGCACCTGGGGCATACCGCCCTCCCAAATGTGATTGAATACTTGAACCACATCATTTTTGGGAAGTTTACGCTGTCTTGCCTGCAAGGTAGCGAGTGAGAAATCCAAATCCGTGTCGAACACAAGCCCTGCTTTTTCTCTTGCGGATAGACTGTACAGCTCCAGGATGCCGATTCTTCCTGCGAGGGTCTCACGCACTCGTTTCATCATATTGTACTGCTGCGAACCGGTCAGCCAAATGAGACCTTTTTCATCGCTCTCATCACAAATGATTTTGATTTGCTCGAACAGCTCCGGCGCTTTCTGTACCTCGTCAATAAGGACAGGCGGCTTATAGGTCTGAAAGAACAGCACGGGGTCAGACTGTGCAAGCTCTCTCGCCATTGTATTGTCCATCGTGACATAGGTTCTGTCGCTCTCAGCTAAATGCTTCAGCATCGTTGTTTTGCCGACCTGCCTTGCGCCGGTAACAAGAATAACCTTGAAAAAATCATTAAGCTTTAAGAACTTGCGTTCAAGCTCTCGTGTAATATATGCCATAGCGCACCTCCATGTTTTTATGAAAATCTACGGTCAATCACATTTTATCATAATATTCCCGTTCCGTCAAGAGAGTATGCGCATTATGGCTTTTAACTTTTCTGTGAACGCTCAAAAATTCGACGATTGGCGAAGTTTTGTTCCGAAGATTGGCTAATCACTCGTCAAAATCGGGATACAGCTCCAACTGCTCATAGTCCTCATCAGCCATAGCGGAGAGCTTATTCAGTACGGAATCGGTCAGCTCACGAAGTGCGACTTCATCGGCATCCAGTTCCTTTCGCATTTCAGAAAGGGCATTTATCAGCCCTGTTCTGCTTCCAGTATCATAGATACACATAAGATTCATTTCATCGTTGGTAAAGTTCATCATATCAAATCCCTTTCCGCACTTCTGTGCTGTGTCGTTTTCTCTCTGTCTTCTTTTTGATACTGCCGGAGCTTTGCGAGAACAGAGGTTTTTTTAGTTTCTTCCGTTTGCTTGACAGGCTTGGGTTCTTCTTTCGGACCGTTATTGATAATGCCGTCAATCATTCCAAAATCGTCTTCCATCTGCATTTCGGCATTTTTCAGATAATTCTCGGTCGTGCGGAAGTTGGTCAATTCCTTGTAGCCGATGCTGTCAACATAGTGATATGATACCACGCCCGCCTGCTTTAGTGCCACGATGTCGCTGACAGAGAGGTTGTGTCCCGTGAAGTCCTGCGGATGCTCAATGTTAAAAATGCGGTACAAATCCTCCAGCTTTTCAAGTTGGCTTCCGTCCTTGGTCAAAGCTCCGGTATAAACAAGCTCGTAGTTCTCGTACTGCGGCTCAACGCCTTTTTCCTGCAAATACTCGGAGTTCATAAAGCGAATGTCTGTGGTCGAATCATTGCGCTTTAGCTGATAGATAGCGTAGGTGTCGCTTGGACTTTCAAGAAACACCTGCTCACGTTTCTGCCGGATAAGCTCCAAATCCATCGGCGGCACTTCGTCCTTGACGGCATCCCAATCCTCACGGGTGATACCAAAGCAACCGGAGAACAGTAC
>DAIOXG010000039.1:9049-13965 GCA_036758085.1 Prevotella sp.
CCTTGACGGCATCCCAATCCTCACGGGTGATACCAAAGCAACCGGAGAACAGTACAATATCCTCGGCTTCAAATGCCATAGCTTCGGTGTTGCCCTCATAGAGCATATAGATAGGCACATCTCGCTCAAACAGTTCCAATGCTCGCTCCTTAGAAAGAGGGAGCATATCGGAATCGGTGTAACCGTATGCGTTCATCGCTTCCACGGACATGGACGGGTCGGGCATATACCCATTGTTGGGAGCCTGCATTGGTGTGGCTTCTTCGACCGGAGGTTCGATAACCGGTTCAGACGATTTGTTTTTATTAGCCGCTTCGTTGATTTTTCTTGCCTGCCATTCGGAGTTAGCAAGGTCGTTTGCCTGTTCCTCGGTCATGCCTTGCTCTATGAAATATTCCACCATCTCAAGGATATTCATTTCTGCAAGGGGCTTTGCATCCGTCTCAATCGTCATATCAGCTTCACGCTCTTTCATAATCTCCGCATAGTTGCGGTCGATGTCGGTGATAAGCTCGGATGAGGTTTTGTTGATGGTTTCAAGACTTGCACGAAGCTCTTTCAATTCCTTATCTTTCGACCAGGCTGCGATATAGCCAAAGCTGTTTTCGCCCGTTGCGATACCGTAATAGGCGCACACGGCGAAAGAAATGCTTTCTGCCTCGACTTCTTCGGTGTTGCGGTCTTTCTGCTGCTCGTTGAAGAAACGCTGCATGGAAATCTCACCGCCGACAAAGTTCAAGCCTTCGTCTTCGGTTAAGAACAGGCGACCGTCTTCACCAAGGTCAAGAGGCTTTGCCGTAACAATAGCACCTGCATGATTGACGGCTACATTCTGCTCGACAGTTACAGGCATACCGGGGTCATCGTCAGAGCCACGCAAATCATAACGATACAGTCCTTCGGGCAAATCAGCAAGAGCAATGCGCCCGTTAGAGAACAGAGCCGGTACATCGAAGATTTCGACTTCCTGGTATTTCGGAGCATCTTTCAGTTCCTCGATTTTCTTCTGATTGTGGAGTTTGGAATGGGCAATCTCGTGCACCACGGCAGAGACGGTCTGAACTTCACTCATACCCTCACGGATAGCGATTTTCTGCTTGTCCAGAGAGAAATAGCCGTCTGAGCCATCACGGATAGGGAGAATTTCGATGGGAACGGGAGCGGAGCGCCGCAAGGCTTCCATAAAGGCTTCGTAGTTCTGAACGTTGCCCGAAAGGTCGGAGGCGAGCTGCGGTAATGGCTTTCCATCTGTCTGCGATACGTCAAACACCGTTACAGGCTTGAACATCGGGATTTTGATTTCCTTTTCCTCAACAATTACTTTACCGTCACTATCCAGCATCGGCAGATTCGTGTCGGGGTCACGCTTTTCCTGCTCAATTTTCTTTTTGAAGGGTGTGGGAGCGATGATTTTGATGCCTTTTTCGCCCTTCATCACGTTGCGCTCAAACTGGTCTCTCCACTTGTTGAAGCCTGCCACCAAAGTGGCGTCGGGTTTCTGCATATAGATGAGCATGGTGTTGTTTACGCTGTACTTGTGAAAGCGGCTCATCGTGCGGAGATACTCGGTGTACTTATCCGACTGAAAGAGGTCTTGAATCCCACGCTCTATGCTGTCGGTGATGTCTTTCAGCCGTTCTTTATTGGTCTGCTTTTCATTTTCAGCCATAGACTTCTCCTTTCGATTTGTATATTTTCGGTGTATTTTTCGGCGTACCCCTTGACAAACTAATACCGCAGTATTATAATGAAAATAAACTAATACCTCGGTATTACTTTTTGGAGGCGGCTATGAAACAGGATATAGTTATCTACCACGGCTCTCAGCAAATCGTTGAGGTGCCGCAGTTCGGTATCGGGAAAAAATATAATGACTACGGACAGGGCTTTTACTGCACAGAGAACAACGAGCTTGCAAAAGAGTGGGCTTGCCCTATTAAAAATGATGGCTATTCAAATAAATATCATTTGTCCCTTGACGGGCTGAATGTCATGCACTTGACAAAGGGAGAGTTCAACATTCTGAATTGGCTTGCCGTTTTGCTTGCTCACAGGAAGTTCGACATTACTTCTCCAATCGGCAATAACGCAAGGGAGTTTATTTTGAATCGCTTTATGCCGGAGACAGCCAACGTCGATGTGATGATTGGTTATCGTGCCGATGATTCTTATTTTTCCTTTGCAGAAGATTTTGTGAACAACACAATCTCTTTGCGTGACTTAAATATGGCAATGAAGCTCGGTACTCTGGGCGAACAGGTCGTTCTGCTTTCAGAACGCTCCTTTGAGCGTATTGAATTTATCGGCTACGAGGTTGCCGATTATCGGGAATATTACTTCAAGCGAGCCGAACGTGACCAAAGCGCACGAGCTACTTACGCAAACCACAAAAAAGACCTGCACCAACTCATGGACGATATTTTTGTTCTGGATATTATAAGGGAGGATATGAAAAATGACGACCCACGCCTACAGTCAGTTATATCTGAGTAAGGCTTCCCGTGCTGTCGGTAATATGCTCCATGACGCAGTTATCGAGTTCGGAATGGACGGCGAAGATTTCTTGAAACGCTTTATTCAATCTGATGTCGCAGAGGAAATAGAAAGCGGTAATCCCAAATACATTGCAGGCAAAAGCGGATTAGAGCTTTTTTTAGAGGTCATGGAAAAGACCACCGGCAAAGCTTACGATACAAAGCTTATCGAAAGCTACGAACGAAGCCCTGTTTATTGGGTGGGATGGATGCTGACCCATTATCAATGGTATTCCGGTCGCACATTCAAGAGTATCCTCGACACAGTTCCGTACAATGAGCTTCTCGGACTTTACGGGACGCTTCACGAAGCGGACATCGAAAAAAGCTACGAAGTCCTCGATGCTCACTTTGAAAAAAGCGAAAGCAAGCTGAAAACGGCAAGAAAGCATTGCGGATTGACACAGGAGGAGCTTGCCTGCGAATCCGGCGTTTCCCTCAATACCATCCGTGCCTATGAACGGAAAGGTAAAGACATTAACAAAGCTCAATTTGATATTGTGCTGCGTCTTGCCAAAGCCTTGAAGTGCGATATAACCGAATTACTGGACTAAGCCTGTCCGACCTGTCCTTATCGGGCAGGTTTTTGTTTTAGTTGAGCTTAGAAATACAGACCTATGAGGTTTTTGCCCTCATAGGTCTGTACGGTTCTTACTTCTTGCCGAAGTCCAGACTGTAAACGGTTTTTACACCGTCATCGTTCAACACGAGTGTGGCATCATAGGACTTGCCTGTTTTCTCGGAGAAGATGCCTTTAACGAAAATTTCGCCGTCTCTCAGCAAAGCCGCTGCCATCTTCTTTGACAGCGTGATTTTCTTTCCGGTGAGGAACTTGTTATCACGCCACAGACCGAAGCGGCAGTCATTGGTCTCGCAGAAAAAGCCTTTTTTGCTCTCGGTAACATCACCGCCACAGCGAGGGCATTTTCCGACCACATCACGACCGGATGGGAACAGCACTTCCGCACCTTTGATGACGGAATAGGTTTTGACAAGCTCATTCACCATAATACTGATTTCAGCCATGAACGCATCGGCATCCAACTCGCCGTGTTCCACCATTTTCAGCTTGTGTTCCCACTCGGCGGTGAGTAGAGGGGATTGAAGCTGTTCCGGTAGGACCGTAATCAAAGAGACACCTGTGTTCGCCGGAATGAGATTTACCGATTTTTTTGCTTTCCTGCGCTCCACAAAACCCGTAGCAATCAGCTTTTCGATGATACCGGCACGGGTAGCAGGAGTTCCCAAGCCTTTGCGTTCAGCGTCGTCGGGCATTTCCTTTGCACCCGCTGTTTCCATAGCGGAGAGCAAAGAATCTTCGGTAAAGTGGGAGGGCGGTTTGGTCGTTCCTTCCTTGATTTCAGAGATTACGACTTTCAGCTCATCACCATCTGCAAGTTTAGGAAGAACCTTATCAGTCTGCTCCTTTTCGCTGTAGGCTTTCCATCCGACATTTTGGGCGACTTTGCCCTTGGTAGTAAAGGAGTTGTCGCCGCAAGAAAGGACGGCAACCGTCTCACGGAAACGATAGCTTTCGGAAACGGCACGAAGCACCTGCTTTGCAATCAGCTTGATGATTTCACGTTCACCGATGGGCAGAGTGCCGATGTCGGTCTCACCGGCAACCAATGTAGGAATGATTGCGTGGTGGTCAGAAACCTTTTTGCTGTTGCAAATCTGCTTTGGCAGAACTACAGACGGTGCAGCTTCATCACAGATACCGGCAGAGCAGATAACAATAGCGTTCACGCCGTCTTCCATGTCATCGGTGAGGTAACGACTGTCGGTTCTGGGATAGGTGCAGAGCTTCTTTTCATAAAGGCTCTGCACATAATCAAGGGTCTGCTGTGCGGTGTAGCCGAGCTGTCTGTTGGCATCTCTTTGGAGTGTGGTAAGGTCGTAGAGGGCAGGAGCTTTTTCTGTTTTCTCTTTACTCGTAACGGACTTTACCATAACTGGCTCATTGTCCTTGGGGATAACCGCTTCTGCTTCGGACTTTCTCTTGAATTTCTCACTCACGGCGGTGAAAGTGCCAAAGTCCAGCTCTGCGGTGTAAAAAGGTTCGGGCTTGAACGCTTCAATTTCAGCTTTTCGCTGAACGAGCAAAGCGAGAGTGGGAGAAACCACACGCCCGACATTCAAGGTGCGGTGGTACAGCACGGAGAACAGACGGGTCGCATTGATTCCGACGAGCCAGTCTGCCCACTCACGGCAACGGGCGGCGGCAAAGAGATTGTCGTACTCCATGCCGTCTTTCAATTCACGGAAACCTTGTTCAATGGCGTTGTCCTCCATAGAAGAAATCCAAAGTCGGCAAATGGGCTTCTTGCATCCGGTCATCTTGTAGATGTTGCGGAAGATAAGCTCGCCCTCACGCCCGGC
>DAIOXG010000040.1:0-13864 GCA_036758085.1 Prevotella sp.
AACGGACAGATTCGCAATGCCAAGAACAATCCGCAGTATGTATTCAACACTCTCTTCGACGGATATCTGATGGAACGCGGCTCCGGACTGAACCTTGCCGTATACGATGCCAACGACCGACTCGGCATTAAGCTCGGTGCCACGGCGGAACTCGAAGAGAAAGGGGCTCGACTGCATCTGCTAACGGATGACATTATCCTCGGATACAAGAAATTCAAGGCCAACGACGACAACTATCTATTCCTCGGCGACGACAAGCGAGTGGCGGCGAAACTCAACCTCAGGGCTTCTGACGGCATGGGACTCCAGGTGTATACCGACGACGACAACCTGGAGGCACTCCAAGACGTGACGGTCAGCCTCAACGACTTCGACCTCTCGAAGATTACCGCCGTGCTGCCTTACTTCCCTAAGATGACGGGAAAGATGAACGGCGACTTCCATGCCATTCAGACTGCCGACCAACTGACGCTCTCGTCTAACCTCTCCGTAGACAAGATGACCTACGAGGGATGTCGGATGGGCGACGTGAGCACAGAATTTGTTTATATGCCTCGCGCCGACGGCAGTCACTACGTGGACGCCATGCTCTTCAGCGAGGGCAATCAGGTGGGAACACTCGTCGGCACCTACACCCCGTCGGGCAATGGCGTGCTCGACGCTACAATGACGCTCGACAATCTCCCACTGTCGATGGTAAACGGTTTCATTCCGGAACAACTCTTCGGCTTTGAAGGCAATGCCGACGGCAAGATGACGGTGAAAGGCTCGCTCGACAAGCCTCATGTGGACGGCGAGGTATATCTCGACTCCACTTATATGGTCAGCGTGCCGTACGGCGTAAGGTTGAGATTCAGCAACGACCCGGTGAGAGTGGTTGACAGCAAACTTCTGCTCGAGAACTTCGAGGTGTATGCCCACAACGATAATCCGCTCAACATCTACGGCAACATCGACTTCTCCAATCTCGACAACATGAGCATGGACCTCAGGATGAGGGCACAGAACTATCAGCTTATCAACTCTAAGGAAAACTACCGCAGCGTGGCTTACGGCAAAGCATTTATCGACTTCTTCGGTTTCATTCGCGGAAAGATGGACAATCTGCAGATGAGAGGAAAGCTCAATGTGCTTGGCTCTACCGACGTGGCGTATATCCTGCGCGACTCGCCTCTTACAACCGACAACCAGATGGACGAACTGGTGAAATTCACCAATCTCAACGACACCACACAGCAGAACGTGAACCATCCGCCTCTCACAGGTCTCGACATGGACCTCTCGGTGAGCGTGGACCAGGGGGCACACGTGATGGCTTATCTCAATGCCGACCACTCCAACTATGTTGACCTGATGGGCGGTGGCGACCTGCGCATGACCTACGATCCGCTAAACGAACTGCGCCTTACTGGAAAGTACACGCTAAACAACGGCGAGATGAAATATGCCCTCCCTGTCATTCCGCTCAAGACCTTCAACATCGAGAACGGCAGCTACATAGAATTTACGGGCGACATAATGAACCCGAAGCTAAACATCACGGCAACTGAGGAAACAAAGGCTACGGTGGGCAGCAGCGGACAGGGCGGTCGCTCCGTGCTCTTCAAATGCGGAGTGATAATAACAAAGACTTTGAACGACATGGGACTGGAGTTCACGCTCGACGCCCCTGAAGACATGTCGCTGCACAACGAGCTACAGTCAATGAGTCTCGAGCAGCGAGGCAAACTCGCCGTAACGATGCTCACCACCGGCATGTATCTCGCCGACGGCAACACGAGCGGCTTCTCAATGAACAGTGCGCTCAGCTCCTTCCTGCAAAGCGAAATCAACAACATCACGGGCAATGCCCTGCGCACACTCGACCTGAGCTTCGGCATCGACAACTCTACAGACGCTTCGGGAAACATGCACACCGACTACTCATTCAAGTTTGCAAAACGCTTCTGGAACAACCGCCTGAAGATTATCATCGGCGGCAAGGTATCGAGCGGTGCCGACGACCCGACGCAGAACGAGTCATTCTTCGACAACGTTACGTTTGAATACCGCCTCGGCGATACTTCAAACAAATACCTGAAACTCTTCTACGACAACAACTCCTACGACTGGCTCGAGGGCAACACACAGGAGTTTGGCGTAGGTTTCACATGGCGCAAGACAGCTCAGCACTTCAAGGATTTCTTCCGCT
Organism: Prevotella sp.; assembly: GCA_036758085.1. GTDB lineage: Bacteria > Bacteroidota > Bacteroidia > Bacteroidales > Bacteroidaceae > Prevotella. Next base: position 2,192 of record DAIOXG010000040.1, read on the forward strand.
TCGGCAAGGAGAAGCAGGTGGTGCCGGCACCACTGAAAAACGACAGTAGCAGTACTTCGCCAAGGGTAAAGGAAATCAAGAAGTAACAAGAAGCAGAAATGAACATCAGGAGATTATAGCAATGAAAATATCCGAATATAAATATACGATAAAGACAATTCTGTATGCCACGGCAGCGGCAATACTCGCCGCATGCTCTTCGACAAAAGGCGTGCCCGACGGCGACCAGCTTTATACAGGACTAAAACCCATCAACTACCGCAACTACGAGAAGTGCGACCATTTCTACAACACGCAAGAGGAACTCGAGGCGGCTCTCGCCACAGCTCCCAACGGAGCTTTCTTCGGCAGTTCATACCACCGCACAATCCCCTATCGCCTGTGGATATGGAATGCTTTTTCCGGCTCCGAGGGCACGGCGGGAAAATGGATAGCCAAGACCTTCGGACAGGCTCCTGTGCTCATGAGCTGGGTAAATCCGGAACTGAGAGCCTCTGTAGCCAAATCAGTACTTCGCAACCACGGATACCTGGGCGGCAACGTTACCTATAATGTCATTGACGAAAAGAATCCGAAGGAAGCGAAGATAGCATATACGGTAGACATGAACACGCTGTCGACCATCGACACTCTGGAATACGTAAACTTCCCCAAGGAGGCTGACAGCCTGATAAACGCCACACGCAGCGAAGCCCTACTGCATGTAGGCGACCCGTTTGACGTAGCGAAGATGGATGCCGAGCGCACACGCCTCGCCAGCATCTTCCGCAACAACGGATATTACTACTACCAGTCGCCCTACGCCTCCTATCTTGCCGATACTCTCGCCGTGCCGGGCAAAGTACGTCTGCGTCTGCAACTTGCCGACAACATCCCCGAAACGGCTCGCCACAAATGGTATATCGGCAAACTGGACGTGAACATCATGAAGCAGTTCATGGAACAGTTGAAAGACACATTCACCTACCGCCGTTTGTCGATAAGATTCAACGGAAAGAAGCCTAAAATACGTGCCCGTCTCTTGCTCAGTCAGCTCCGTTTATTCCCTAAACAAATGTACAGCTACGACGCCTTTCTCGAAAGTGCCGACAGGCTCAACAACTCCGGACAGTACAGCTCCGTGCAGTTTGCCTTCACCCCTCGCGACACAACTGCAACATGCGACACCCTCGACATGGCGGTGAGCTGCGTGTTGAACAAGCCATACGAGGCTTACATAGAAACGAACTACAGCAACAAGATTAACGGACGCACCGGACCGGAACTTGTAGTGGGTCTGAAAAAGCTGAACGCCTTCCGCGGCGGCGAGGTAGTAGACCTCAGTCTTCACGGTTCATACGAGTGGCAGACGAAAGGTACGGCAAAGGGCAAGAGCGGCGACTTCAACTCTTATGAGTACGGCGCTGACCTCTCCGTGTCGTTTCCGCGACTTCTCGTGCCTTTCCTGAAACGCCGCAGATACTACACCACACCGAGCACCACGGCAAAGATGTCGCTAAACGTGCTCAACCGCCCGGGATACTTCAAGATGCATACGGCATCGGGCGAATGGACATACAAATGGCAAGTTACGGAACGGACGAAACACGAATTCAGTCCGCTGACGCTGAAATACCAGCATCTCACCTACACCACCCACTCCTTCGACTCCATAATGCAGGCAAACCCGTATCTTCTCGCCACGATGCAAGACATGCTGATACCTAAAATGAGCTATACCTACACGTATACCAGTCCGAAAAGCTACCGCAACCCGATATTCTGGAGCATTACGGCATCTGAAGCCGGCAATATCCTGTCGCTCGGGTATATGGCGGCTGGAAAGAAATGGGGCGACGAGGGGAAGACGCTCTTCAAGAATGCCTATGCACAGTTTGCCAAACTGGAGACCGACTTCACCAAGACATGGAGCATCGGACTGAAGTCGCAACTCGTAGGGCACGTTAATGCCGGACTGATTTATGCCTTCGGTAACACGAAGCAGACGCCATACAGCGAGCAGTTTTATGTTGGCGGTGCCAACAGCGTGAGGGCATTCGCAGCGAGAAGCATCGGTCCGGGACACTACTATACCGACGTGGCTCGCCTTTCGTATCTCGACCAGACGGGTGACATGAAAATCCAGGCGAACCTGGAATACCGCTTTAACATCTTCGGCAATCTATATGGAGCAACTTTCCTTGATGCCGGAAACGTATGGGGAGTGCGCAACGACGGATACCGCTCTGGAGCAAAATTCAAGATAAAGAACCTTCTCGACGAGATGGCTGTGGGCACGGGTATCGGAGTGCGCTACGACCTTGAGTTTCTTGTATTGCGTCTCGACTGGGGCGTAGGCATCCACCTGCCCTACGACACCTCACGCAGCGGTTACTATAACATCCCGAAATTTAAGGACGGACAGAGCATTCACCTCGCCGTTGGGTATCCGTTCTGATAAAAAAGCTATACTAACCTGTATTATTCATAGGATGAATTATACAGGCTAAATCAGCAAAGCCGTCATCCGACAGGAGCGTTTAGCCCAAACAGTCGAAGCGTTTAGCCCAAACACCAGCAGCGTTTAGCCCAAACAGTCGGAGCGTTTAGCCCAAACGCTGACGTTTACAGGATTTACTTGACAGTCTAAATCAGTTGCCTTTACCCTGCGGTTTGTTGTTGCGCCGCCAGTCCGTAGGTGTAACACCGTATTTCTGTTTGAAGCACTTACTGAAATAATGGGCATCAGCAATGCCGACGGCGTATGAAATCTCTGTAATGCTCAGTTCGCCGGCATCAAGTATTTCTGCTGCACGCTGCATACGCAAGGACTTGAAGAAATCGTTAGGTCCCACTCCTGTAAGAGCCTTCAGCTTCTTAAAGTAAACAGAACGGCTCATTCCCATCATTCTCGCCACATCATCAACCGAGAGATCGCCATTGCTTATATTCTCCTCAAGCAAAGCGGTAAGTCGGCTAAGGAACCGCTGGTCGGTATCCATAGCAGCACAACTGTCTGCAGCAGCGGATGAAGTCTTTGCCACGCTACCAACAAATGGTGTGGACGGTAAAGAGTTAGTGTCTTTATTTACAAAGCGGTTGAAATACATCTGCTGCAAGCTACGTCGCATTTCGATAATGTTTTTTATTCTCGCCCTCAACACATCAGCACTGAAAGGCTTCTCGATGTAAGCATCAACGCCAGTGCGCAGTCCGAGTATTACCGAAGCCTCATCGGTACGGGCAGACAACATGATGATAGGGATATGACTCGTGGAAATGTCGTTGCGCAGACATTCTGCCATCTTCATACCGTCCATCAGCGGCATCATATAATCAGAGAGAATCATATCCGGCTGTATGTCGGCAGCCATCTCCAGACCAATCTTACCGTTGGCGGCAGTAACGATATTGTATTCTTCGCGGAGTATGAGAGAAATAAAATTCCGCATGTCGGCATTATCTTCAACGACAAGTATCGTCAGACGGTCTTTCGTCAGCACCTCCTTATCCCCGTTATGCTCCGAACCATCTTCCACAACTTCACTTTCCGGTTCTACCCTCCCCTCATTTGTCGTATATGGAGTTGAATCTTCCATGATATAGTTAGCTTCGGCGCATGTGCCGGGAGCATTCGACGGCAGTTCGATGATGAAGCTACTGCCCCTGCCGAGCTGACTTTCCACATGTATTCTGCCATGGTGCAGCTCCACGAGGTCTTTGGTAAGGGCGAGACCAATTCCGGTATGCGGCTGACTTACAGCGCTGCCTTCATTATAGGAGCTGAACAGTCGGAATATGGTGTTAATGCGGTCGGGGGATATGCCGCTGCCCTCGTCAACTACCTTTATTCTGACTCCCTCTCCATTCTTCTCTAACTTTACGGTTATGCTTTTCCCCTTAGGTGTGAAGCGGAAGGCATTCGACAGGAGATTGAACATCACCTTGTCCAGTTTCTCGCAATCTGCCCAGATGAACATCTTTTCCTCTGGTTGTTCCAAGTGCAGAGAAATTTCACGTTCTCGCGCAAGGTTACTGAAATTCTTCATCAGCGAGGCTATAAACATCCCCACATCTATGCGGCGCAAAGAAAGGCGCATGCTGCCGCTCTCGATTTTCCGGATATCGAGAATCTGGTTGACAAGACCTAACAGTCTGTCGGAGTTGCGGTCTACCACATGCAGGGCATCATCCAGCGGTTTCTCCTTCACCCCACGGCGCAGCATCTCCTTGATGCTTCCGGATATGAGCGTGAGCGGAGTGCGTATCTCATGCGAGATGCTGGTAAAGAACTTCATCTTAAGATCGGAAATTTCCTGTTCTATTGCCACTTTCTGTTTCAGTTGCAAGATTGTGGCAAGTACATGAGCCGTAACACAAACGGCTAATATTGCTATTACGATATACAGCAGCCACGCCCATCCCGTCTGCCAAAACGACGGCAGCACCTCTATTCTCACCTTGCGCATGTTGTCTACCCATACTCCGTCGCTATTGGTGGAGCGTATCTTGAGCACAAATTTGCCCGGCGGCAGATTATTGTATATCGCACTGTGTCTGTTGCCTATCATGTTCCAATCGGCATCTATGCCCTCTATCATGTAGGCATAACTGATGTTCGTCGGGTCGCGGAAGTCGAGGGCAGAGAACTCCAGGTTGAAACTGTTTTTGCCATGGGGCAATGTGATACATTCCGTACTGTTTATATCGACGGCAAGTATCGCATCGTCGGCTGCCGACGGCTGCTGTTCCGTTTGGTCGACAAAGAGACGGGTGAGGATAATCTTAGGTACGAAGCGACTTACTTTTATCTTCTCCGGATTGAAATACACGGCGGTGTAATTGCGCGACGGATAGAGCAATCTGCCGTCATGCAGCCTCAGCGACATTCCTTCGTTTATGTCGATTTGCTTGCCGAAGAAACGGGAGGAGAAGTTTTCCACACTTTTTCGCCTCGGCGAATACCTGACGAAACCGTTTTCCGAGGCGAACCACAAATTCCCCTTCTTGTCTTCGTTGACAGAAAACAACACATCACTGCGAAGTCCATTGGCTGTTGTATAAGGCGTAAAGCGCAAGCTGTCGCCCTGACAGCGCTCCACACGGCAGAATCCGCCACCGTATGTGCAGACATACATGGAATCGGTAGATGTGAAATATGCCTGAAGTACATCGTTGTAGCTTAGCGACGCTGGATTGTCGGGCTGGCGAGTGTACGACACGAAACGGATGGTTGAGGGATTACGGAATGAGTCCTTGAAACGGAGCAGTCCTGATGTTGCACACACCCAGATATCGCCATGTCTGTCGGCACAGACGAAACGTGTTCTGCCGAACTTCTGTATAGGATATGAAGTGAGGGCATTGCCGGCGTGGATAAAACGAGGCTCTGCTGCCGACAGGTTTGTATAGAATATTCCGCCGCCGAAGGTTGCTCCCCACAGACGGTTATGGCGGTCTATACATAAAGAAAAAATGTCATTGTGGGGCAATGCGTATCTCTTGCCGTCGGCAGTGAAACGCCTCATGCGGAAAGATTTCGGTCCTGTAGGTTCCAGACGGATAAGTCCGCCAAACTTGGTGGCTATCCACATCACCCCGTTTTTCTGTTCTGCGAAAGCATAGGCATGACCTACCTGTGAACAGCACTCAGAAGACAGTCTGCCGTCGGCACCAAGATTGCCCACAAACCTCAAATTGTCGTCGTACACGCTTACCACTCCACTCTTGGCTCCAAGCCATATCCTGCCCTTTGAGTCCTGGAAGACTCCACGCACATCATGTCCGCTTTCGGTTGGAGCATCATGATTTAGGGTATTAAACTGCGGAGCATTGTAGGTTGCCTTCTGCAGTCCTGTATATTTTCCGCAGAACCATACGTTGTCCTGACGGTCAACGAACATGTCGATAACTGTGTTTTCTGCCGTCCAGGCATAATGACGGTTCTTATCGAGAAAGGGCACGAGCTGGTTCCTCTTCCGGTCGTACATCGCCATGCCGTTGCCAGACGGTGTAAGCCATAGGTTTCCGCGTGAATCTTCCACGATTTTCATATCATTGCGCCACATCGACGGGTCGCCGCTGAACTCTCCCTGCAGATGAAAGCATTGCAGCTCTCCACTGTCGTGGCGATAATTCATCACCCCCGGTTTGTTCGTACAGAACCATACGTCGCCATAATGGTCTTGCTGCATTTCCGAAACACGGTTGGAAGTAAGATTACTGTTGTCGGCTGTGAAGTGGCGTTCCACATTATAGTCCTTACCGATGAGGAAGAGACCGTCGCCAAGTGTTGAGAGAAGTATCTTGCCGCCCGGCAGCAACACGACTGAACTGACGGCTGAAGGTGTAGGGAGTTTCTTATGTGAAAGTCTGCCTTTTTCAAGAATCATATAATATCCTTTGGAACAGCAGAACACACTCTTCGTTTTTCCCGAGGTCATGCCGTTACACTCCATTCCGCCGAAGAGTTTTGAAGACCTGTGCTTTTTTATATCATACCTCCAGGTGCCACGGGAAGTGAGAATCCACAGTGCACCGTTTCGTTCCACAACGACTTTCTTTACCGTTGTTCCTTTTATCCCGAAGACGACACGAGTCTCTATCCTGTCGGTAGAATTATTCACCCTCGCCACTACGACTCTTCCGTCTGACATTCTCACCACTACCCCACCGCCAGGCAGCGCATGTTCCTCCTGTGCCACATAATTGTTCATCGGCAGATTGTCAATACATGTCGTGCACTTGCTGAAACACGAGATACTTCCGTTATATCCACGCATCCATATATTATCGCCGTCTTCGCTGATACTTTCCAAGCGGTTGCTTTCCAGCCGGATACCATCACCGGGACGAGCCTTGTAGTTTGAAAAGCTATAGCCGTCGAAACGGTACAGTCCGTCCCATGTGGCAAACCACATCTGTCCGTTTCTGTCCTGCATTATCCTCATCACTTCCTTCTGCACGAAGCCAAAATCGCTATTATATGAAGTGAAAGTATAGTTTGGTATCTCCTCTGCAAAACTGCATAATGAGAAAAGTAATAAGATTATGTTTATGTAAAAACGCCTTGGCATAGTTTTCATTTAGATTATGTATTTCAAGAAATGTACTGCAAACTTACATAAATTTGATGAATTATCATACATTTCTTGAAAAGAATTGGTTTAGACTCTATATTTCGTGGGACTGAAAAAGATTTCTTATATAACTGGAACAATTGCAAAAAGCCGGTATCTGTCCCCACGACAGATACCGGCACTTACTAACTAACAATAAAAATAATTTTTACGCTTAAACTGGTTATATCATTTACAAAATCCTATTCTTTCTCATGTTCTTTACGCTAAAGGTTCTTCTTCAAGAATTCCAATATGCGTTTCTGCACCTCCGGACCGCAATAGTGGGGCATGTCCCAGATTTCCGTCTCAAGCTTTTCGTCAGCGCCTTGACTCTTCCATACCTCGTGCATTTCAGCAAAGGCCTTCTTTACAGATACCGGAGGGAATAGCTTGTCTTTCTCGCCATTTATAAACAGCATGGGTTTCGGACAGGCTATTGAGGCAATGTGCGGATAGTCCATGTAGCGGCGGATGCCAGGAATGAGGTTTGCCCATTCTTCATGGCGCTGAAGACCTAAATCTTTGTTTATCTGATACTCCGTGGTATGCATCCAGCATATAGCAACGCCGAGTTTTATCTTGTCGGTAAGGGCTGAAAGCATCCACGAGCGGTAGGCGCCCATGGAGAAACCCATACACGAAAGGCGACTGGAATCTACCTCGGGAAGGGAAGCGAAGAAGTCGGCGGAATAGACATCGTCGAAATTCATCCAACTGCTTATGTTGCGTCCCATCATCATGAAATTGCCTGCTATGTATTTATACCAGTCCCAGGTTGTGCCGCCTTTCACTCCACGGTCGCCCCAAAACGGAGCATCAACGGCAAGGACAACATAACCTTTCGAGGCAAGATAGTCGCCGACATATTGTTTGCCGTAGCAACGCTCACACCAACTGTCGGCATCTGCCATTACTGAATCCGAAACGGCAAACGGACGGATCATCTTTTCTTTTCCGATGGAGAAATGACCGCCATGGTCATGAAGGAGAAGTACAGCCGGGAACGGTCCCTTGCCGTCGGGCACAAGTTCATAAGCCTCAACCCTCGAATATGCATCAAGATTGAAGACTATCTTGCGTGCTTTATACCCTCGGCGTTTCTCTTCGCCTACGACTTTCATGTCGTATGTCTTTGCCGGTTTGGGCGGAAGGAGCATCTCGCGGCGCAACACGTCGCGAGCAGCACTGCGCCAAAGGTCAAACTGCCGGATATCACTGTTTCCCCATGCCATAGGATATGTCAGTTCCTTTTGCATCTCGTCGAGACAGGTGGGGAGTTCTCCGTCGAACATGTATTTCTGAACTTCCTCCTGCGCACTGGAAGTTAGCGATATAAATGCAAGGATTGCTATAAATAGTTTCTTCATCTTTTATCCGTTTATTTTAATCTACTTAAATTACCTGTTTCGCCAACACTCTGCACTGTATACTCCGAAGCGTCACCTTCAACTGTATATTTCGTATCTGCCGTTATTGCTACAACTTTATCGCCTCGGCTCACTACATACCCTCGTACTTCTGATACAGGTTTCCAGACAAGAGCTCCGCCTTTGCATGTTACTTTCGGGGCTGACGGTGCGTTGCAAAGCTGCTTGGGATTCCAGTTGTCGTCGCCTTTCATCACGTTTTCTACTGTGTATAGTTTAGCCTCATCAGTTGTAAGGGAGTTCTTTGCCCTACCCCACACGGTATCGTTTTTCTCAGTCAATTTATAGTAACGGTCAATTCTCTTGCTCAAGTCGAGCTTGTTGCCGGCAGCATCAGTAGTGTTGTAGTCGGCAAATACTGCCGGCAGGGGACTCATGTGGTCATACCATCCTTCTGCCGGTATGGTAACTTCAGCCTTCGTATCGATAAAGACAGCCTTCGGACTGTGCAGCCATGGTCTGCCAAGCCATATTTCCGTGTCTTTCGGATTGCCGGGGGCTGTAATGGTAGTATTCTTCAGCACATAGCCCCAGGTTGTACCCTCGTCGTGTTTCGGAGCTACAATCCAGCCGCCTTGCTTGCGGGTGATGTTCAGCGTGCAATTGTCGAAGAATACGTTTCCCTGTCCGTAAAGAAAATCTATGGCACCCTCAATAAAGCAGTCTTTTACATAGTTTCGCCAATTCACAGCATTCGCTGTGCGATACGTGTCTTGATACGACAGCATCGAGCAGCGGTTAACCACACAGCGGTCCATCTTTGTATATAGGGCAAGAGCCTGCGGACCGTCAAGATATCGGGTTCCCCATGAATTTTCAAATGTTATCTCCTCCAAATAGGTGTCTGTGGCATGAACTACCATCGTTGCCGCTACATCTACGGGCGATGCATTTGGTCCACCGCTTACCCGGTCGTCGCTCACTCTGACAAGCCGGCGCGACTGTCCTATCAAATGCAAGTTGGGTTTTGATGCCGGTATATAGAGGTGTTCATGGTAGTGGCCTGACTTTATATATATAATATAAGGTGTGGCTGAAGAATCGGGTGCAGCATCGATTGCATCCTGAATGGTAGCAAACTGTCCCGTGCCGTCTTGTGCCACGACACAATCAAATACTTTATTGTCGGCATAAAGCGGTAACGACACTATTGTTACTGCCGCAAGGAAGAGTTTTTTTATCATGGAATGCTTCATACATTATATATTTTGGTTTTGCGATACAAATTTATGGAAAGTATATTTCTTACGAGTGTGAAAATCGGTTATTTTGTGGTGAAAATCGGTTTTTAATACCTCGAAATGGGGATAAATAGGCAGTTTGAACGTTTTTTTAACTTCAAAAACCGTTTTTTCCCCCTCTATTAACACTTCACAAGGTATCTTTGCAATTGTAAAAGCTGATAGCTTCCGGCGGAAACAGAATCAGCAATATCTATATGCTATTGGAACGTAATCATGCATATAAATAAGGTATAGGCAGAAGAGAGATCAAATAACATAATACAAACGACTAATTAAACAAAACCTAAAATCAAAGCTTATGGACAACAAGCTAAAACAAAATCTGAGAATGTTGTGCCTGCTTATGATGACCCTGATTGTGCAGGGCGTTTGGGCACAGGTTAGAACCGTCACCGGTACGGTGAGCGACGGAAAAGACCCTCTTATCGGAGTGACAGTACAGGTTAAAGGTAATGCCAAAGTGGGAACCATCACCGACATGGACGGTAAATATTCCATCGAAGTGACTTCACCTGGCACTATCCTCGTGTATTCTTATGTAGGCTATCAGACTACGGAAAAGATGGCTGGACAGAACTCCAGACTCGACGTGGTAATGAAGGCTGACGACAAGAGCCTCGACGAGGTTGTGGTAGTAGGCTACGGCACGATGAAGAAGAGCGACCTCACGGGTAGCGTTTCGCAGTTGAAGGCAGAAGACTTCAAGAGCGGTAGCAACCTGTCGGCACAACAGCTTATGCAGGGTGCCTTCGCCGGTGTGAATATCGCACAGAATTCTGGTAAGCCTGGTGGTTCTACAACTATCCGTGTTCGTGGCGGTACCTCTGTCAATGCCAGCAACGATCCGTTGTATGTTATCGACGGTGTGCCTATTGATGCAAATGCCGGTGCCGGACAGAGCAACATCAGCACATACAACAATGACTTCTTCGATCAGGAGTCGGCTAACCCTCTGTCGATGCTCAATCCTAACGACATCGAGAGTATCGACGTGCTGAAAGACGCTTCGGCTACGGCTATCTACGGTAGCCGCGGTGCCAACGGCGTTATCATGATTACCACGAAGAAGGGTAAGGCTGGTGTACAGCAGCTCAACTATGGATACAGCATTGGTTTCAGCAATGCTGCCAAAAAACTTGACATGCTCTCTGGCGACGAATACCGTAAGGTTTGCAAAGACTTGAACCTTCCGCTCAACGACGGCGGCGAGAACCATAACTGGCAGGACGAGATTATGCACACCGGTTTGCAGCAGAGCCACTACCTCTCGTTTATGAGCGGTGGTGAATATACCAACTACCGTGCTTCGCTGAGCTACAACAACAATGGCGGCATAATGCGCGGAGCTCGCAACGAGAGCTATAGCGGACGTGTGAACATCAATCACTCTGCCCTTGACGGAAAACTGAAGTTCGTGCTCAACATGAACTACGGCGAGACTCACTCTAACCAGGCTCCTACTTCAAGTACCGTTGGCAGCGAGATGGGATCAAGCATGCTCTACGAGGCTTATGTATTCAATCCTACACTGCCGGTATATACCAGCGACGGCGACTATAACGATGTACGCCCATATCGCGTTCAGCCTCTTTCGTATATACACGAACTGCTCGACAAGCGTAACAACAAGCGCTTTATCGGTAATTTGAAGGCTGACTGGAACTTCTACAAGCCTTTTACCTTTGAGGTAAACATCGGCTATACCAACAACAGCCAAGACAGAAACTCTTATATATCAAAGAGCAATCTTCTGGGCGACGGCACCTACGAGGCATTGTTCAAGCTCCGAACGGACGAACACAAGTTCAAATGCAAATTCAAGAACAATAACCTGCTGAACCTCGATGCCAAAACGGCTGAGGAGTACATCAAAATCAGTTTGGAAACGGATAAAAAGATAAA
>DAIOXG010000041.1:0-13757 GCA_036758085.1 Prevotella sp.
ATTTCTTTCAAGATGTTGTGTTGCGGAATTAAGGCACTTTTATATTATCTCTTTTGTTTTTTATTTCATCTTCTTTTTTATCTCATCTCTTTCTTATTTTATCTCCTTTGTTTAAAGAAGTCTTGCATCAGAGAGCGACATTCGTCTTCAAGGATTCCTCCCACGACGGTAGCCTTAGGATGGAGCACGTTAGGGGCAAACTTGCGGAAGCCCCGCTTCTCGTCGGGAGCGCCATAGACGATGCGTGGAATCTGTGCCCAGCCGATAGCACCGGCACACATCGGACAAGGTTCCACGGTAACATAAAGAGTGCAGTCGGTAAGATATTTACCGCCGAGGGCATTTGCTGCCGCCGTGATAGCCTGCATCTCAGCATGTGCAGTAACATCAATGAGAGTCTCCGTCAGGTTATGTGCACGTGATATTATCTTTCCTTGGCAAACGACGACGGCGCCAACAGGAATCTCTCCCTCATCAAAGGCAGCCTGTGCTTCGACGAGAGCTTTACGCATGAACAGTTCGTCTTGTGTCATTAGAAAGTAACAGTTCTTGTGCCGTCCTCATTCTCCTTGATGTCAACGCGGATTGCGCTTTCCGGCAACAAGTCTTCTATCAGTTCCGGCCATTCTATAAAGCATACGCCTCCGCCATAGAAATAATCCTCGTATCCCATGTCGTATACCTCCTCAAGTTTCTTGATGCGGTAGAAATCGAAATGGTAGATAGGGTAGTCAACCTTATTAGAAGAATATTCGTTGACGATAGCGAAAGTAGGTGACGTCACGGTGTCGTCGACACCGAGGCATTCGCATATAGCTTTTATGAAGGTGGTCTTTCCTGCACCCATCTTGCCGTAGAAGGCAAAGACTTTTCCTTCGCCCATGTTCTTTACGAATTCTTTTGCAGCATCGCTTATGCTGTCGAGACTGGTTATTGTTATTTTATTGCTCATTGCTTTTTGTGATTTTTTTTATTGGACTTCTATGATGGCTCTGACTTCTCAGCCGAATCGGATTTCTCGGATGATTCGTTTTGAAGTCTACGGATATTTTTTGATAACTTTATTCTCTCCTTTTCCTCTTCATCGTTACCAGAGGGATAAGCATCTCTTCCATCGAGATGCCGCCATGCTGGAACGTGTCTTTATAGTAAGACACGTAGTAGTTGTAGTTGTTGGGATATGCAAAGAAGGTGTCGCCGGTGGCAAACACGTAAGAGGTGCTCAGGTTTGGGGAGGGCAACTGCGCTTTGGCTGGCTCTTTGATCGTGAAAACCTCCTTGGCGTTATAGTTGAGGTTCTTTCCCAGTTTATACCGCAGGTTGGTATTCGTGTTGCGGTCGCCGACAATCTTTATCGGTCGAGAGGCACGGATGCTGCCGTGGTCGGTGGTAAGCACTATAGTGTAGTCGCTGTCGGCAAGGCGACGGAAAAGGTCAGACAATACAGTATGTCGGAACCAACTCAATGTGATGCTTCTGTATGCCGACTCATTATTTGCAAGCTCCCTGACCATTTTCGATTCTGTGCGGGCATGACTCAGCATGTCGATAAAGTTTATCACAACCACATTAAGATTGTTGTCGTTCATACTGTTAAACTGTTGCAGCAACTTGTCCGCTCCCGTAGAGTCGTTCACCTTATGATAAGAGAATTTCATGTTGCTTCTGCGGTATCTGTCGAGTTGCGTCTGTATCAGCGGAGCCTCATTGAGGTTTTTCCCTTCTTCCTCGTCCTCGTCAACCCACAGTTCCGGGAACATCTTTGCTATTTGGTTAGGCATCAGTCCGCTGAATATTGCATTTCTTGCATATTGCGTTGCTGTGGGCAGAATGCTCATATACAGACTCTCGTCGATGTCGAACATGTCGCCGATTTCTTTTGCGAGCATCCTCCATTGGTCGTAGCGGAAATTGTCGACAACGATGAGAAAGACCTTTTCCCCTTTGTCGATAAGCGGGAAAATCTTTTTGCTGAAGATGTTGTTGCTCATTGTCGGGCGGTCGGTGGCGTTCATGCCCTTCGGGTCCACCCAGTCAAGGTAATTGTTGCGTATGAACTTGGCAAAACCGTTGTTAGCCTCACTCTTCTGCATCATCAGCATGTCGGTCATGTTACTGTCGGTGCTGCTCAGTTCCAGTTCCCAGTGAACAAGCAGACGATAAACCTCCATCCAGTCTTCGACATTTCTGCAACTGTCGATTCTTGAAGAAATGTCCATAAAACTCTGTTGGTATCCAGTTTGTGTCACCTCGGTAACGATTTCCTTACGGTGGATATTCTTCTTGAGCGTAAGCAGAATTTGGTTAGGGTTTACCGGTTTGATGAGATAGTCGGCAATCTTCGAGCCGATAGCCTGGTCCATGATATCCTCCTCCTCGCTTTTTGTTACCATTACGACCGGTGTAGCAGGGAGAATGTCCTTGATTTTCTGTAGCGTTTCGAGTCCGCTAATACCCGGCATCATCTCGTCGAGCAAGACGAGGTCGAAGTTATGTTTCCGACATTCGTCGATGGCGTCAGTGCCGTTGCTTACGGTAATGACTTCGTATCCTTTCTTTTCCAAAAATATTATGTGGGCATGAAGGAGTTCAATCTCATCATCAACCCATAATAATAATCCGTTGCTCATAGTTCTTCTTTTTATAGGATAAATATGACAAAGAGGAGTAATAAAGCTCTGCACTTCACATTCCTCACTCCACACTCCACATTTCACATTCCTCACTCCTCATTCCTAATTCCTTAGAATCCGTCCAGCTCGTAATAGTCGTCTTCAAGATTGATATTCTGCTGACTGTTCTTGTTGCTGTCGTCAGAAGGCTGGAGGTTATAGTTGTTGTCGTCAATGTCGTCGTTGAAGTGGATGCTGGTGCTCTGGGAGTTCTGAGAGTTCTGGGAGGACTGGGAATTCTGAGGGCTCTTTGAAGACTTGATAGGCTCAGAACCTACAGCTTTCTTTGATGGCTCCTCAGACTTCTTGCTGTTGTTGTCAACAGGTATCGTTATGCTGTTGTCCTCTTGCACAGATGTGCTGTTGTCAACAGGAATTGTCGTGTTGTTGTCAACAGGAATTGTCGTCGTGTTGTCTTCCGGCGCAATAGTATTATTATTGTCGATAGGCACGATGGTATTGTTGTCTTCCGGCGCAATAGTATTATTGTTGTCGATAGGCACGACAGTATTGTTGTCTTCCGGCAGAAGCGTATTGTTGTCCGTCGGAACGCCAATCTGCATAAACGTATCGTCGTCGATAACGCCGCCGTTTACGAGCTTGTTCTCCTGTTCCTTAGTCTCTTCCGTAGGTTTCTGGTATTCAATCTCGGCAGGTTCGGTGAGCAGTCTTATGGTGCTGACACGCAATGGGATAAAATGCTTCTCGTAGAACTTGTCGTAGTCGTCATAGCTCAGTTGAGTACCGAGCAGCACCTTGTTCTTGTCGCTGATAATAATAGAGCGGCATTTGCGGGTAAGGGAGAGAATCTTCTTGTTGGAGAAGAGTTGCCGTGCATACTGCAGAGCCTCGTCGTAATTGCGGAAACCGCCCACGACCATACGCTTCAGGCCCTCCACCTCTTCGGTAGTGATGGCAAAATTTCTCACGATAAAGTTGGAGAAATTATATTTCGCCAGTTCGAAGAGCAGTTGGTTCTCATTAATAGAGTCAGTCTGGTAAGCAATGATAAACGAGAAGTCAACATTCCTTTCTGCAGTAAACTTGCGCGTCTTGATAGAGTCGCTGTCGCTCATCACCACACTGCGCCTTGCCCATACGTCGCTAATGTCAAACTTTCCGCCGTGTAGCTTCTTTCCCTCCTTCACGCCGTTGATAATCATTCCGGCGAGGTTGCTCACTTCACTCTTAGGATATTTGTCGACCACCGTCTTCATGTCGTCGATACATCCCTTGGCATCGCCCTCATTAAGCTTCGCCATACCATTGAAGAAGATAAACTTATCGCGGTTAGCTCCAAGAGGAAATCTCTTCTCAGATATCTCAACATTAGCCTTCACTTCAGCAAGGCGGTCAGCCTTAAACGCTTCATAAGTGCGTGCATAAAGTGAGTCTTCGATATGAACGCCAAACTTAGCATTCTCCACGAAGTTAGGGTCGGATAGAAGAGTAGTCCACTCGCTGTCGGGGAATCCTTTTTTAAGCTTTGCAATATACGTGGCTGCCACGTCAGGCTGATGCATACGGCTATAGAGCAAGAACAGATGATAGTACGCCTCGTCCATATGCTCATAGTCGGTATATTTATCAGAAAGTCTTCTCAGGGCTTTTTCGCTAAGCGGCAGGTTGT
Organism: Prevotella sp.; assembly: GCA_036758085.1. Lineage (GTDB taxonomy): Bacteria > Bacteroidota > Bacteroidia > Bacteroidales > Bacteroidaceae > Prevotella. The sequence goes on from DAIOXG010000041.1 coordinate 4,303, forward strand.
CGAGTTTATCCTTGAAGATAACGCCCGAGTGGAACAATCCGTCCATTATCGTATTGTTGCTCTCAGCTATTTGTTCCTCAGAGAAAGGAATCTGTGCCAGATAATACTCCCTCTTGTGCGGATCATTCTGAGCACTGTCGGCAACATTCTTTATAGAGTCTTCCATAGCAGCCACGTTAGCAAGCGAGTCGCGCATCTCGTCGGTCATCTCCTCCACGCCCTGAGCCTGAGCCACCACCGTCTTGTTCACACGCTGCCAGTCGTCCACATTCTCCCTTTTGCCCCAGAGTTTCTGGAACGTCGCTTTACCCTGGTTTACAGTCATCTGATTGTAGAAATACCAGAGAGCATTCTTTTGGTTCGTATTGTTGTTCTGAGTATTATTGTTTCTGTTATTATTGTTGAAACCCGTATTACCGCCGTTCTCTGCAAGCTTCTGCTGTGCCTCAGCTTCCGCTTGGGCATCACGTTCCGCCTTCTCCTTCTTCTTTAGAGCCTCTATAACGCGGTCGATGGCAGCATTGCGCTCCTTTTCTGGCATTTTTGCAAGTGCCTGCAGCGAGTCTTGCAGATGCACCGCCTCGGTATAAGGCACGAGTTCATCGAGAATCTTAGAGCGTTCAGATAGCTGCTTATAGTCCTTGCGGTCCTTGTCGAGCAGTCCGATAGCCTCTCCGTAGCATCGCTGCGCATTGCTGTAGTCCTCCTTTGCCCAATATACGTCGCCGAGGGTGAGCAAGAGCACACCCTTTTCAATGCCGCTTCTTGTAGACTTGGCATTACCCTTCTCATAAGCATCGATAGCCTTAAGCGTGTCCTTCTGGGTCATGTATATATTTCCGATGGCATAATATACCTGGTCGAGATACTCCTTGTTGTTGTCGTTTCTCGCCATGCGCTTCAGTCTGCCGACCATCTGCTTCCATTTACCGCCCGCCATAACCTCAGTCATGGCGATGCGTGCATTAAATTCCAGTTCATACGGGGGATTCTGCCTGATAACCCTTTTGTACGCCTTGTAAGCCTCCATCCTGTTGCCGAGCATAGTCTGGAGCTGTCCCATTATATACCACTCTCGTGCCCTCTGTTTCCTTCTTCCCTCATGTCGGATAACCTTACGCAGATAAGGCACCGCCTCTGCATATCGTCCAGCTTTGATATAATAGTCGGCATAAGCATAGTCCCAGTCCTTCACCGCCCTCCAGTTCATGGAGTCGCGTCGCATTTTTGTCATCACGTCCTCGGCATCATACAGCCAGTCCTCCTCCGTGTAGCATCTTGCCAGCCAAGCCCTTGCCTTGCCGTAGATAGCCGGTTGAGTGGCATACAGTCTGCTCATGTAAGCGAAAGTCGAGGCAGCCTCGTCGAAGTTGCCTTTCATAAACTGCGCGCGTCCCATCAGGAGCCATGCTTTCCACAGAAACGGGTTATATTCCTTACGGTTAAGCCATTCGATATCCTTAGCCGTTTTCTTTCTCGATTTATTCCATTCCGGCCGTTTCTTGATACTGTGAAGTTTAATCACCTTTTGGCATTTCTCTATAGCGCGGTCGTAGTTTGCCTTACCGATGTCGCGGCTCGTCTTGTTGCCCACGGTATAGAGTGGCAACAGTTCCGTAAAGTTGTCCTTGTTGCCGTTTTCCTTTTCCAGCGATGCATCGATATACGCCAAGGAACCGTTATAATAAGTATTGTATCTTGCATTGAAGGAGTGCCACCAGCGGCTGGTCGACGTATTTTTCTGCGTCGAGCATCCGATTGCCGTCATTACCAAAACGAAGGTAACGAGGATAGCTATATATTTATTTCCGTTAGTTTTCACTCTTAATAAACTTTGAAATCCGTTTTTTATTGTGCAGTACATATAATAAGGTAAGAATAAATGTGCTGCAAGACCAGTGCAAAGTTAACAATTTAAATTGTGGAATGCAACGATAAATAAATCAAGTGGGCTTTTTAGCAGAAAAATGTTATAGTCGTAGGCAAAAACAAGTGCCCCAAAAGTTAAAAAGGTCCTGTCTCCTATAAAAAGAAACAGAACCCTTATACTATTTTTCTTTATGAAATCTTGAAACCGGCATTCTTCAAGTCGTCCCAAAACCGTGGGTACGATTTGCTGACCACCTGTGGATTGTTAATCCTAATACTTCCGAGTTTCATTGCCGCAGGAGCGAAAGCCATAGCCATGCGGTGATCCTCGTATGTATCGATGGCTGCATCTTCTTCCGGTGTGCAGCGTTCGCCGCTCCAGAGCAATTCAGTACCGTCGCCGTCGCTTATCATATATCCGAGTTTCCTCATTTCCTTTTTCAGCGCCTCGATGCGGTCGGTCTCCTTAATGCGGAGCGATGCGAGACCTGTGAAATGGAACGGAATATTCATCATTGCACACGTTACGACGAAAGTCTGAGCCAGATCCGGCTGGTTGATAAAGTTATAGTCGAGCCGGGCAGAGTGGAACCCCGTCTTTTTCAGAGTAACAGTAGTAGGCACCCCTCGTTTGCGACTGCTGAATATAGTCTTGATGCCCAGCATGCTGAAGAGGTATTTCACCACCGAGTCGCCCTGCAGCGATCCGTCCATCAATCCTTTCAGTTCCACCGTAGCCTCCGCCTCGTCAGATAGAGCCAGCATCTCATACCAGTAAGATGCCGCGCTCCAGTCATTCTCTATATAATATTCGGTAGGAGCATACGGCATAGGCTTAACGTCAATCGTCTCATTGTCAGTCCAGTCCGCCTCCACGCCAAAGTCGCGCATCGTGCAGAGCGTGAGGTCCACATACGGCCGTGAGATGATGTCGCCGTCCAGACGGAGCGTCAGTCCCTGCTTCAGCTTCGGTGCAATCATAAGCAAGGCAGAAATAAACTGCGAACTGACATTGCCCTGAATGTCAAGACATCCACCTTCGAGCTCGTGTCCCGAGATACGCAGAGGTGGAAAACCATCCTTCTCCACATACTCGATGTCGGCGCCGAGCCTTCTCAGGGCATCGACAAGAATATAGATAGGTCGGTTTTTCATTCTCTCCGTTCCCGTGATGACATGTTCTCCGGGAGTAATGGCAAGGAAAGCCGTCATGAAGCGCATAGCCGTTCCGGCAGCCTTGATGTCGATAACCTCCGGCATATCTTTGAGAGCACTGATGATAACCTCTGTGTCGTCGCAGTCAGACAAGTTTCCGGGCAGAATCTTGCAGCCGGAGAGGGCGTAGATAATCAGTGCCCTGTTGCTGATGCTCTTCGATGAAGGCAAGTCAACGACAGCTTCAAGATGTTCCGGCGAAGACACACAGTATGTCGTATCCATATTCAGATAAATTTTTTATTTATAACTTCCAGAGAAGACATACTGCAAGTATGCCACCTCATTCTGGGTCATGCTTGAGGTATATAGCGTATTGCCGTCGAGCAATTTCTTTTTCCCGTTAGCGTCGAGTCCCGTAGATATTCCGTAGATATAGAACGAGAATTGGGCAGTTTTGTTTTCCCAAATACCGAGGCTGTTGGCAAGGAACATAACTGTAAGTTCCTGAGTACTTCCGCCGTAAGTAAGCGGAATAGTTACCTCATACGGCTGCATGTAATATCCAATCTGATTATTGTTGGCAGCATACGGAACATATTTCAGCTTCAGGTCTACCGGGTCAGCATCTTCTGCCGCCTGCTTAATCTCGTCATGATTCTTCAGCTCCTTGAAAAACAGTTTTGCCGGAATGTCGTAGATAATCACGGAACTCTCCGGATAACTGAACCTTGCGCTTATCTGCTCCGTAGAATCCATTTGGTTCTTGATTGTTTCAGTCAGTTTGATGTCCCTGTTCAAGAAGAAGATTTTTCCGGAATAGTTACCGCTCATGGTGTTGACACAAGCCTGCTTCTGCTCCTCGGTCAGCTCCTGACTGTCATCGTCGGAGTCGATACACGAAGTCATTGCCGTTGCAGTAAAAAGCCCAAGGAAGAGGGCTGGTAGAAGAGATTTAAGTTTTTTCATTTCTTTAAGCGTGTTATAATTAAAAATGTTATTGTTCTCGACCATATAAACAAAGCATCTCTCCGTTTATTGCATGGCCGGGAGTCAAAATTCATTTCCTCTTAACCTTTATGTATCAGGTTCATGAATTCCTGTCGTGTCTTTGCCTGTTCGAAGGCACCGCAGAAATCGCTCGTCGTGGTAATAGAGTTCTGCTTTTCCACACCGCGCATCTGCATGCACATGTGCTTAGCTTCCACCACTACGATAACGCCCTGCGGATGAAGCGTCTCGTTGATGCAGTCCTTAATCTGCTGCGTCATTCGTTCCTGCACCTGCAAGCGGTGGCTGAAGATATCCACCACGCGGGCAATCTTGCTCAGTCCGGTGATATATCCGTTAGGGATGTAAGCCACGTGCACCTTGCCGTAGAACGGCAGCATGTGGTGCTCGCAGAGCGAGAAGAAGTCGATGTCCTTCACAATCACCATCTGGTTGTATTCCTCCTTGAATAGTGCATCGGTGAGTACCTTGTGGGCATCCTGGGTATATCCTCTGGTAAGGATCTGCATCGCCTTAGCTACTCGCATCGGGGTTTTCAGCAGACCTTCGCGCTCAGGATCCTCGCCGAGAAGTTCGAGAACGCTTTTATAATGCGATGCCAGATCGTCGAGACCTGGACGGAATTCTGTTTCTGGGTTCATTTTTTTTATTTTGATTTTAGTGGGAGTTATAGGACTTATAAGAGTTATAAGACTTATAGGACTTATAAGACCTATAAGATATATAGGACTGATAAGACTTATAGGGGTTAGTAAGCCACATTGATTTTCCCTTTAACGATACAAGCTTGGGTGTAGCCCATAGCCTTGATGCTGCGCAGCAATTTGGCAGCCTCGCTGTACGACCGGAAATTGCCGACGCGGCAAATCCATCGCGGAGAGTAGAAGTGCACGTAGACAGGCTGGTCGGGGTATTTCATCTTTATAGCGTCGCCAATTTTGTTAGCCTTCTCGCGGTCAGCCCTTGAGTTGCCGCCGGAAAAAGCCTGGATGCGATAGCCCGTCACCTTGTAGCTGTTTCGCATCATCTTCTTACTGGTGTCTACCGCCGGACGTTCCGGAACCTCCGTTTCTGTGGCAGACTTGGCAGTATGTTTCTCGTTTTGTTCAGTCTTGCGCTCACTTTCAGCCTTGCGCTCCTGTTGAGTCTGGCGCTTTTGGGTTAAAGAGTCGCCTGTAGCGTGCTCCTTCCTGTTGCTGTCCTGTGAAGACGCATTGTGATGAATTTGTTCCGTATGTTGATTCGTTGCAGTCTTGTTGACCGGCTTTACGACAGTCTTTTCCTGTTGCTTTTGTTGAGGCTCCGAAGCTTTGTTCGTAGCCTGTGCATTCTGTGCTGCCTGAGCCTGACTGCTGGCTTTGAGTTTGGCGTTGTTCACCAAGTTGTCTATATCGGCACTTTGCTTAACGGTGACTGTTCCTTCTCCCTGTTTCTTCTGTTGCAGGCTGTTGAGGAACGACTGTGCGTCGGCTTGCAGGAAGGCTCCTGCAGCAAAAACTAATATAGCGATGAACTTTTTCATATAAATTCTGTTGAGTTAAAATAAGAGAATCCTCTGCGGCATGCCGTTGCCGGCAGATAAAGTTGCCGCAGAGGATATATTCTAAGTATTATCTTGCGTCGATGATACCCTTGAAGTCGGCAGCCTTCAGCGAAGCACCACCAATCAGTCCGCCGTCGATGTCAGGCTTAGCAAAAAGCTCAGGAGCGTTGCTTGCCTTGCAGCTTCCACCATAAAGGATAGTAGTGTCGTCGGCAACTTCCTTACCGTATTTCTCGGCGATTACGCTACGGATGTAAGCGTGGATCTCCTCAGCCTGGTCAGCAGTGGCAGTCTTGCCGGTACCGATAGCCCAGATTGGCTCGTAAGCCACGATGATGTTCTTGAACTCCTCTGCAGAGAGGTTGAATACGCTGCCTTCGAGCTCAGCCTTCACAACTTCGTTCTGCTTGTTAGCCTCACGCTCCTCGAGGCTCTCTCCGATACAGAAGATAACCTTCAGGTTGTTTTTCAGAGCGAGCAACACCTTTTCTTTAAGAATCTCCGGAGTCTCGTTGTAGTATCCGCGACGCTCAGAGTGTCCGAGGATAACATACTGTGCTCCTGTGCTCTTTACCATTTCGGCAGAAACCTCGCCTGTGAAAGCACCCTTCTCCTTGTCGGCGCAGTTCTCGGCACCCAGTCCGATGATGTCCTGGTTGAGGAATTGTGCGATGCTTGCCAAGTGGATAAACGGAGTGCAGATGATAACGCCGCAGTTAGGCTTTTCTGCAGTAAGTGTTTCGTTAAGCTCCTTTGCAAGAGCGATACCGTCTTGCAGGTTCATGTTCATTTTCCAGTTACCTGCTACAATTTTCTTTCTCATTATTGCTAATTATTTAAAATGATATTTTATTGTTCTAAGAATTCTCTTCAGAAGACTCGTTCTTTCCGTCAGCCCCATCCGCTGCGGAGTCTTCCATGCCTTTCGTCTCCTTCTTTCTTCTCACCCATTTAGTCCATGCCCAAGTGCGGTCAGCCAATGCCAGCAGCAGTAGAGGCATGAAGAACCATATCAGCGTGTATGCAATCTTTTTGCCGATAGAGTTTTCCGGCAGGTGTCCCTCCGGAATCCTGTCGAGTGGGGGAGTCTTCTCGTCAAGCTGCGGCAGTTGGTTGTGGCTCCATTTCTGAATCACCTTGCCGTCCTTCAGCAGAACCATTCCCGGGTTACTCCTGATGACAGTCTTCAGAGTCGTCTCGTCCGTAAACAGGTATCTGTATTCCGCTCCCGTAATGTCCGTCCAGTGGTCGATAGCCTTCTTGTTACTTGCCGTCAGAGCATAAAACTGGTATTTGTTCTTCTTGCAGTAGTCGTAAATCTGGTTGATGTCTCCGAAATTGGAGTCGTCGGCATTCTCCAGATGTGGCGAGATGAGTAGGAACGTATAATTCTTGTCGCTCAAGATACTGTCGGTTAGATCGTTTCCGCTCGTCGGGTCTTCCATGCTTAGGTCATGAATCGGCGGCACATAGCCCTCGCTCAGCTGTACGGTCTTGCTGTCTACAAAAGTCCATGTAGAGTCAGGATAGTTGTCGATGGTAAATTCCTTTGTTACTCCATTCTTTTTCAAAGTGAATGTAGTTTCAAACTTCGGCTGTTCCGCTCCCTGTGGAATCTCCATCCCCTTGCGGATGTCAGCTCCGATATGGTAAGGGCGGAAGTCGAAAGTCGGCAGGCTATACAGGCAGTATGAGCTTGTGGCGATACAATATAATATGGTATAGTTGATAACGATCCACTGGTTAGAGCGGCTGATAAACCTCACCATAGCCGACGGCGCCTTGCAGATGCAGATGGCGGCGAGCATCAGGATGATGTTCTTGCCCAGCGTCTGCCAGTTGGTCAGTATTACGGCATCGCCGAAGCAGCCGCAGTCTTTCACCGGGTTTGCCAGTGCTATCCATACCGTAATAGTCGTCATGATAGCCATGAAACCAACGATAAGTTTAGACACGAGATGTCTGCGGATAGCAAAAAGCAGGAAAATACCAAGACACATTTCTATCGCAGCCAGTACAACCGAAGCCGAAAGACAGATATAGTCGGGTATGACATCCTCCAGTCCGATGGCAGTAAGATAGTCGTGTATCTTATATTGTGTGCCGGTAGGGTCAATAGCCTTGACATATCCGGAAAAGATAAAAGTAGCGGCTACGACGAAACGGCATACATTTACGATAATATTTTTCAGTAAATCCCTTTTCTTCCCCATTCTTTTACTCCCCGTAAGTAAGTTTTATAACGCCAAACACGGAATAGTTGATGATGTCCATATAGTTGGCGTCGATACCCTCAGATACGAGAGTTCCGCCGTTGAGATTTTCTATTTCCTTCACCCTTTCAATCTTGGTGAGTATAAAATCCGTATAGCTGCTCACCCTCATCATGCGCCACGCCTCGTTGTAGTCGTGGTTTTTGCGCATCATGAGTTTCAGAGCCTCTTCCTGATATTTGTCGTAGTATTCCATCGCTTCCTCGTTCGACATGTCTACGGAGTCGGCGAATCCTTTCTCCAGCTGTATTAGTCCCACGATGCCGTAGTTTATCAGCGCGATGAATTCCGATCGCGTGTCGTCCTCCACGAGGGCGACTCCCTTAACCTCGATGCTTCTTATTCTGCGTGCCTTGATAAGCAGCTGGTCCGTAAGCGATGAAGGGCGCAGCATTCGCCACGAAGCGTTGTAGTCGTGAAGTTTCTTCTCGAAAAGCGAGCGGCATTCATGCATTACGCTTTTGAATTGTTCCTCTGTATTTTGATTTTCCTTTGCCATTGTATTCTATATATGAGCGCAAAGTTACACATTAATATTGACAATAAAGATAATCTGCATTTTTTTTAACGTTTCCGCTTCTCTCTGATAACCCTCACCGTGGCACACTGACTGTCGAAACGGGCTTGCAGCGAGTCTCTCTTTATCCTTGCTCGCGTAAGCCTGGACAGCTCTTCGGCAGTTGCATCGCCACGGCTTTTCTTGGTGTTGACGATAGCGGTAAGAATGTTGAGTTCCCGTTGCGCCTCCTGTAGTTTGCCGTCGGTGTCCATGATTTGTTTTTGTGCGAGTTTCTCCGATGCGTCCTGAAACAGTTCCAGAGCTTTCTTTCTTTCCTCAATAGCTTTCGGGTGTGTGTGTCGGAGAGAGTCGATAAGATACAGCGTCTTCTCGTAGTTGCCTTTTTCGAAATTCTCTTGTGCGGCGTTCAGAATTTCCTGAGCCTCAGTCTTGTCCTTGTCTGTGCATGCCAATACGACAGACATTGCTGCTATGGCAGCAGCAAAAAGTATATGTTTCTTTTTCATTATCAATTTTTTTGCAAAGGTAATGCAAAAATCCGATTGAGCGAGAAGAATGATAATTTATTGTCATTCTCGAGCGTGAGGATTTTATCGAAATCGAGAGGAGAACGAAATGAATTCATTCATTTCTTATCCCGAGATGCTGTTTATCTAATTGGGAGACTGGGGAGTGGACGATTATAAACCCGAAACTTGAATTACAGATTATGGCAGAGTCAATTAACCTTATAGAACATGATAGTGGCATGAGTATAACTTGCAAGTTATATCAAAGCGCCCTTCCAGTCATTTCATTCCGTTCGATACACACATTCATAACGAACGAGATGAGCATTCATATCGAACGAAATGAACACGTGTATCGTTCGTTACGAGATGACTGTTCTGCCTGTTTTGCATGACTTATAACCTGTATAATTCATAGGATAATGTATATTATGGGAAGCGATAAATCGGATTTTTAGATAAAATCCTCACGCTCGGAAAAACAAGCAAGCTTCTTTTTCTCTCACTTAATCGAATTTTTGTATAAAAAGAACTTCTGATAATATACATTATAACTTATCTTATTTCATTCTATG
>DAIOXG010000042.1:0-13539 GCA_036758085.1 Prevotella sp.
AAATAAAACCAGGAAAAAAACCACTATACTTTTTCGGCGATTTGTGATATAATACATATGTTACAATCGTCGTGTGTTTAATGGCTGCCGACAGGAGGAAAAATGAATAACAGCCAGTTAAACCAAACAGCAATTACCGCCCTATATTGCAGACTCAGCAGAGATGATGATTTGCAGGGTGAGAGCAACAGCATAACTCACCAGAAAGCAATGTTACTCAAATATGCTGAAAGCAATCACTTTCCTAATCCTCAATTCTATGTCGATGACGGTTACAGCGGTACGAACTTTGAACGTCCTGATTTTGTGCGCATGATAGCCGATATAGAGGACGGAGCAGTAAGAACCGTAATCGTAAAAGATATGAGCAGATTTGGACGTGAATATCTGAAAGTAGGAATGTATACCGAGATACTTTTCCCGGAACGTTCCGTTCGCTTCATCGCCCTCAATGACGGCGTAGACAGCGACAAAGGCGACAACGAATTTACTCCGTTTCGCAATATCATCAACGAATGGTATGCGAAAGATACGAGCAAAAAAATCAAGGCAGTAGTTAAGGCAAAGGGAATGTCAGGCATAAGTCTTGCTCCACATATCCCTTACGGCTACAAAGCTACGCCGAACGACAGAAGAAAGTGGGTAATCGACGAGGAAGCCGCAAGCGTTGTGCGCTTCATCTTCGACAGCTTTGCCGGAGGAAAAAATATTGCAGCTATTATCCGTGAACTTGCCGCAAAGGAAGCGTACACACCTAAAGCATACAAAAAGTTCAAGGGCATGGAAAACGTTCGATATGAAATTCCCGACGATAAGAAATATGTCTGGAGTCCGTGTTCGGTTACTTTCGTTCTGGACAATCCCATCTACATAGGTACGATTACCAACTTCAAGACCTATTCAAAATCTTTCAAGAGCAAGAAAAGACATTTCCGCTCTCCGGACGAATGGGTCACGTTTGAAAATGCGCATGAGCCTATCATAGACATGGACACATGGAACATTGTCAGAAGATTACGGCAAGGAAAACGGCGTGTCACACGGCGTGGAGATGTTGGCGTTCTTTCAGGCTATGTTTTTTGTGCAGACTGCGGTGCAAAGATGTATTTTTCCCGAACTGCTTCTAAAGCAGACAGAGATTATTACAACTGCTCCACTTACAGAAAAAACAGCAGCCAATGCACTAGCCATAATATCCGTGTAAGCGTTATCGAGCAGCTCGTTATTGAGCAGCTCCGTGAAATTACCGCATTTGTTTCGGACTATGAGGACGAGTTCGTCAAAATGGTTTGCGACAATACACAGGGCGAAGCAAACAAACTTCGCAGGAAGCTCAGCAAAGAAGCTCAGGCTTTCCGAAAAAGAGTTGAGGAACTTGACAAGATAATTTCCAAACTCTATGAGGACAGCGTTACTGGTAAAATTACAACAGAGATGTTCTCCAAGCTATCTGACATTTATGTTACTGAGCAGAAAAAGCTCAATGAAGATTTGTCGGAATGCTCCGCAAGGCTCAGAGAGATTGAAAGTCAGCAAACGAATACCGATGATTTCATCAGGCTAGTAAAGAAGTACACAGAGATAACAGAGCTTACCCCTGCGATACTCGGCGAGTTTGTTGACAAAATTATCGTTCACGCAGTTGACAAAAGCTCTGGTGAACGCAGACAGAGAATCGACATCAGATACAAAGGTATCGGCGAAGTCGATTTAGCACAAAACAAAGGCTCGGAAGCGTTTGAGTAGCTCAAACTTCCAAGCCTTAAAAAATTAAAGAAAAGTATCCCTATTAGGATTTAACATTTTATATATAATAAAAATTATTGTGGTATTCAACAAGCAGTAAATTATTGATGATATTTTCAAAATCGCTTTTAAGCCCTAGAAGACAATTATGGCAATTTCTACCACATAAACAATTATCGCAATTAAAAGTTGGCTGAATGCCTTGATTATATTTTGAAAGTATCAAACGGTATGAGTCCATAAATATATATAAATTCGTTTTGAGTAATTGAGTCAGCTTTTCTTTTTTCTGTTCTAATGTGCATATATCAAGATAAACATATGGATGAACATAGCGATTACACTTTCTTGCAATGTCAACCAAGTTTAAGTTTGTAGAAAACAACTGACAGACTTTAAGACCATTGTCCATAGCAATATCATGTTTCGATTGTATAGTAAACATACCATTAAACTTTTTGCCTTCAAATTTTCCAGTGTTAATTACCCCTTGTTTTGAGCAAAAAGACATTACAATAATATATTCATTGTCCATATATAAATTGAACAAATCAAGAAAAGATTCAATACAGTGACGGGTAAGGATGTGCATAGAAGGAAAACCAAATACATCTTGATCAATATTATAATTATTTATCGACATCCAATTTGTAAAAAAATCCTGTTGAATAAAATAAAAAAGCCAATACTCCTTAGATAAATTAATACCTAAATTGGGATGATTGTTGATAATACATTTTATTGATGAATCAATAAAATCATATACACTAGGTCTTGTAAACAGGGCTTGATTTACTTGCATAATAACCTCCAATTTATTTCACTGACAATTATAAGGCAACACCGCACAAAGACCATTTATTGGATTTTGTACGGTATTGCCATAAATATTTTAACACACAACCACACTTTTGTCAACTGATTTTGCTTATATCCCCATCGGCACAACCTCGTCAATATCCGCTTCCAGCTTAGGCTTGGAGATACCCATAAATTGTTTATGGCACTCCCACAGATCCATCAGAAAGCCGAACACACCTCTTCCGAAGATAGGTGCAGCTGCGCCATTCCGTAATAAAACAGCCGGGTGAATAGTTCTGCGTCGTTCACTCGGCTGTTACTGCGTTTTTTGAGGTATCTTCACTTTCCACATTCCGTTTCGTGCCTTTCAGCATAGCTTCGGTGATAGCGTCCTTGTACTCCGCAAGCTCGCCGGGGGAGGTCAGAAGTTCCACGGTTTCCTCGGTGAGAAGCGGCTTTTTCTCGCTGTTTCTTAGATTGTAGATTTCAATGCTCTGATTGCAGAGCAGCGTTATCAGCCAGATTATCTCATCCAGAGCCATCTCCATATTTTCAGACTTCATCAGCTTATCGCCGAGATTGTCAAGACCGCCGTAGCGGTTAGAAATAGCCTTTGTCGCTCTGGTGGTGAGAATCATTTCGTACTGCTCGCCGCCGATGGTTATTAAAGAACTGCGTTCATTCGTCATTGCTCATACCTCCTTTACTTGCCCGTTTCAGCAGGCTTTGCTGTGAATGTCGGTTCGTACACAGATTTGTACCAACCCGTAATTACGCTGTCCGGAACGTTCTTCTCGCCCTCGGTCGCTTCCGCTTTCCACGGGTGCTTTCCGTTGCCGTCCGGCTTGTTCCTGCGAAGAACCGTACCCTCGATAGTGGGCGTTGAAAACGTAATGCTGTCGCCCTTGGTGGCAAGCGAGGTTGACGGAATACCGAACTTGACCCTGTAAAGCCAAAAGTAGCGGTATTTGCCGTTGGACTTCTTCGCCCGAAAGCCGATAGCCACGGGATTTCCTCCGTCCTCGCTTGCGGAAATAACCACATTGTTGCTGTCGATAGTCGCGCCTGTTAGAACGGACGCGGCGCTGTTGCCAATATCATCAATACCGAGGGAAAGCGTTCCGCTCTTGAACTCCTTGACGATTTCGGACGCTCCGTCATCGGCATAAAGCGTTGCCTCGGCAAGCTCCACGGACAAATCCGCAGTCATAGCCTTGGCGAGTTTTGCGGGTGCGCCGTAGGTTTCATCGCCGTTTTCGTCCTCGGTTATAGGCGCAAAATACAGCATATCCAAACCGATAGTTGCCATTTATATCTCCTCCAATCCGTATTCTTTTGCCACATCAATGGCATAGTGATTATAGCCCGTGTCGTCTTCGTGACCGACATATTTTCGGGCGGTTATCGTAATATCCGAGTTAAGCAAAGCCTTTACAAGCTGGCTTTTGGTGCAATTGTAATTACCCTTGCTGAACAGCGAAATCCGCACTTCCTGCACATCAATTCCGGGTTTGTTGTCCGAGTGGAGTTCAAAGCTGTCATACAACGGGGTGAACACCAGATATTCATTGGGCGGTTTGCCCGAATATACCGCTGTGCTTGCGGGAATTTTCAGCTGTTTAGCAATTTCAGCAAGTTCGGAAAGCAGACTCACAGTCCCTCGACCTCCTTTTCAAAAGCGGATTTCATCGCGTCCACACACTGCTTTTTCACAGCGGATTTGGCGGGTTTCAGAAAGGGTTTTGCAGGCTGACTGCTTGTTCCGTATTCGAGGATATTTGCGATTTTAGCGTTGCTTGAACCGTCTGTTCTCGGTTCGGAAAAGCCAATCTTGATGTCGTGGTTTCCGTTTTTGTCCATCATAACAGGGGAAAGACCAAGAGAACGCTCAAGTTCTCCTGTGGAGCGGGTTTCGCTTTTATTGCCGACACCCACAACGGCAGAAAGGTTGCTCCGAACTTTATCCAGAGCCACCTCGCCGCCCGCTTGCAGTACCTTTGCCGCGATTGCGTCCGTCTGCGAACCAAGCCGTGAAATCCTCGCAAGGAACTCATCGGGCATTTTAACATCAGCCTTAGCCACTCGGCTCGACCTCCTTTGCAAGCACTTCAACATACATTCCGCAACCTTTTACATCTTCAACGGACGTTATCTCAAATACCGCACCGTCACACAAAATCCGCATATCCGTGGTAACTTTCAAATCGGGAATTGTGCGGAAACGGAACAAGTCGGTTGCCTCGGAGAAAACGGCGCGGTTAGCCCATTTCTCGCTACCGTGCCGCCCCTCGCGGTATGCCCGAACCTTTGCCACAACAACATCGGTTTCGGACTGAAAGCCCTCGCTATCGGTTACGACCTGTTTCTGCGTTATCTCAATAAACCTGTTCATCTTGCCGAAACTCATACTATCCACCGCCTGTCAAGCCGTAACAGCATATTCACTGTATCCCACACCTGCTTTCCTGCCTGAACATTGTCCCCGAAAAAGCCACCGGTTGAACCGTCACGGCTTTCGTAAAAGTGACTTGCAAGCATAATGACCGCCTGTTCGGTAGTCGCTAGCATCGGGTTGTCGGTGTAATAGCACTGTTCAACGTGCTGATAGCTTTCAGCGTATGAAACAGCCGCAGTGATATAATTTACAAGAAGTACATCGTCAGCCGAATGTTCAAGTATGAGGTTCTGCTTTACTTTTGTGAGAAGTTCGTCCATTCAATCACCCTTTACGAACCGGAGCCGGCTTTCATCTTGAGAATCTGTACTGCTTCGGGAAGAATCAGCTTTCCGTCCACGCGCTCCTTTGCCACAAAGCCCACCATGCCGTTTCCTGCGTACAGTTCCTTGAGTTCCGCAAAAGAACGAGTGCCGCGGTCGCCGATGTTGTAGTAACTGAAATCGCCGAATGCAATCACGGGCTTACCCGCCGCAATCGTGGGAACATAGGGCGAGGTGTAAACTTCGTAGCCGAACAGCCTGTCGGGTTCGCACGCCTGAAGCGAGGGCTGCCACAGATACGCGCCGTTGCCGTCCTTCAGCTTGCGCAACACCGCAATGGTCTGGTCGTTCATAATGAACTTTGCGTTCTTGCGGTAGGGGCGCTTGAGCGAGTACACAAGGTTGATTACCTCGTCTGCGGTAATCGCGGTCGCGCTTGCGGTGGTAATTGCCACTTCGCCCCCGCCATTGTCCGCAAAAATGCCGAGAGGTTTTCCGACACCGTCACCGTTGAGGAATGCGTCCTCTTCCGCATTGGAAAGCGCCTTGCCGAACTGCTCAATTATGTAGTTTTCAAGACCGAAAGCGTTGTCGTAGAGCAGCTCCTCGGTTACCTTAACCGCAACGTGCAGCTTGTGCGCGTCAAGGTTAATCTGCGCAAAAGTAGCGTCCCCGAAAGTGAGCGCACCGCCCTCGTCAATCCATGCGGCAGCGGGCTTTGTTGCGGCAATATTTATCTTGTGTTCGCCGCTGGTGGTGATGGTGTGACCCAGCTTTCTGATGATGTTTTCCTCGGTCAGCGCGTCAATAAGGCGGCTGTCGTACTCTTCAGGAACAAGGTAGCCGCCGTTTGCGTCAATGCCCTCGGAAAGAACATTTGAAATCTGACGGAAATTGGTGCGGAGAGCGTTCAGCATTGCCGCCTTGTACTCATCGCTTGCTCTGCCGGACTTTGGCTTATCGCCGTTCAGCGGCTTTGCGGTGAGAGGTGTCGAAGTGGGCTTGGAAAGCTGCGCGTCCATAGCCGCCATCTGCTCCATGCGCTCGATTTCAGCGCCGTAGTCCTTTATCTTCTGTTCCATTTCAGCGTAAGAAGCGGCGTCCTCTGCGGACAGAAGTCCGTCCTTGTCGCGCTTGGTTTCAACGAAAGCCTTTGCGGCTTCCCATGCCTTGTTGCGCTTTTCGCGCAGTTCAATAATAGTCATGTATGTTACCTCCTGTTTCTTTGGGTGCCCGACATCGTGTCGGGCACTTGGCTGAAACTGCGATAACCTCCTGTTATCGCCAGTTCTTAATCAAATCAAGCCGAGAAAATAAATCCTCGGCTTTGGTTTTGTGTTCGGTTTTCGGCGCTATATGGCACTTTTCTGCAATCCTGCCCATAAGCGAATTTACCACTTGCGCTTCGGAATACATCAGAGCATTAGCAGTCTGTTCCTCCACGGGTTCTTCTCGGGAAAGAATACCGTCCGCAAAGCTGAGTTCAACCGCTTTGTTTGCGTTCATCCAGGTTTCTGCGTCCATGAGGTGCGAGATTTTCGCACGGCTCATTCCCGTCTTGATTTCATAAGCGTTCATAATGCTTTCCTTGACCTCGGACAGCATTTCGATTGCTTTCTGCATTTCGGCTGTGTTGCCCATCGCAACTGTCATTGGATTGTGTATCATCAGCATTGAAACAGGGGACATCAGCACCTTGTTTCCCGCCATAGCGATAACGCTTGCGGCGCTCGCGGCTATGCCGTCAATCTTCACCGTGACATTGCCCTTATAGTCCATCAGCATATTGTAGATCTGCGCCGCAGCAACACAGTCGCCGCCGGGCGAGTTTATCCAAACGGTAATGTCACCGCTGCCGGACATCAGTTCGTCCTTGAAAAGCTGCGGTGTGACGTCATCATCAAACCAGCTTTCATCTGCTATAGTGCCGTTGAGGAACAGAGTTCTCTCCGGGTTCTGCTCCTGCGTTTTCTCGTTCTTCACTATCCTGTTCGTCCATTTCCAGAACTTCTTCATCGGAATCCTCCTTTCCACTTGCCGCCGCAAAGATACCCGCATCAGCCAGTTTTGTCATGTTGCCGTTTATGAGGTATAAATCGCCGCCGTCCTCGGCAGGAATGCGGTCGAGGTTTTCAAGCTCCCGAATGTCGTTTGCGGACATCCAGCCGTTCTGCCTTGCGGTAGCGTACCCGCTCATGCGGCTTGCATAGTCGCCGCGCAGCAGTCCGTCAACATTGAATTTAATGAAATATTCCTGCTTCTCGCTTGGGGTGAGGAGCGAACGAATCATGCTTTGCTCCCAACGCACAAGCCATGGTTCAAGGGTGTATTTCACGAATTCAAGCGACTGCTGCTCGATATTAGAAAAGCTCGATTTTTCAAGGTCACCGACCATGTGAGGCGGCACTCTGAAAATTCGAGCAATTTCGTTTATTTGAAATTTGCGTGTTTCAAGGAACTGCGCCTGTTCGGGCGAAATGCTGATTGGAGTGTATTTCATGCCCTCCTCAAGCACAGCGACCTTTCCACTGTTGGAACTCCCGCCGAACTGCGACTGCCACGCTTCACGAACCTTTGTGGGGTCTTTTATCGTTCCCGGGTGTTCAAGGACGCCGCTTGGCGCTGCGCCGTTCGCAAAGAACTTTGCGCCGAACTCCTCGGTTGCAATTGCAAGCCCGATAGCGTTCTTTGCCATAGCTATGGGGGAATAACCAACAAGCCCGTCAAAGCCAAGTCCGGGGATATGCAGAATATCGTAAGGTGAGAGAACGACCTCATATTCTTTATTGCGGATTGCTTCATCGTTCCCGCGATAGTATTTGTAGTACAACCGCCCGTTCTCATCACGGTCAACGGTCATTCGGTTCGGCATAAGCGGGTACAGAGCCACCACCTCTCCCTTTCCGTTGCGGATAATCTGCGCGTAAGCGTTGCCCCAGAGGAGCAGGTGCGTCATAAGAGTTTCACGGAAAACAAACGAGGTCATTTCGGGATTGGGTTCGTCGTGGAGCAGGCGGTACAAGGAGTGGTCGATTGCTTTCTCTTTACCACCGTCCGAACGGTATTTGTAGACGTGCAGCGGTAGTCCCGCCACAGCTTCCGACAGCACTCTAACACAGGAATACACGGCGGTCATCTGCATTGCGGAGCGCTCGGTGACGTTCTTTCCTGCGGTAGAACCACCGATGTAAAAGCGGTAGGCACTGCCGGCAGTGCTGTTTTGTGGCTTGTCCCTTGAATGGAATAAGCTGCTGAAAATTTTCATGTAGTCAGTCCTTTCGTAAAATAGGCATAAGAAAAGCACCTGCCATTGCTGACAGATGCTAAGGTGTTATGTATCAATACTGTGTTTCAGAAAGCTGCTTGCTGATATCTCTGCCGCCGTAAATAATGCGGAGAATCGTAACAACCGTCCTTTCCTCATCTGAAAGATAGAAAATCAGATAATTGTTTACCGGAAGAATTCTCAGTCCACGGCTGCGCCACGGTTCTTCATCAAACAGCCGATACCGCTGCGGCATTTCATCAAGAGAACGAATTGACTTCATTATCTTGTCTGTCAGTTTTTCGGCAATTTCCGGTTCGACAAAGCTGTCAGAAATATATCTGTAAATGTTTTTTAGGTCCTGCTTTGCAGAATCCGTATAGAAGATCTGGTATTTCATTTATCAAGCTCCCTGCGGATTTCTGCTTCGACCTCGTCTATTGTATGCACTCTGCCTGCCCTGATATCTTCCATGCTCTTTTCCAGTTCGGCATAAAGCTGTTCTCTAGAAAGCGAGTCCATCATAAGAATGCTGTCGTCAACGGGCAGCTTAACATCAAACGGAATGCCTTTCTGAAGTACGACCTGCCTTAAAAACATACCTACTGCGTTGGACATAGGAATGCCAAGACAGTCAAGAATATGTTCAGCCTCTTCTTTTATCTCCGGTTCAACACGGGCAAATACATTTGCGGTTCTAGCCATAATGAACACCTCCAAATATCAAATGCACTATCGTTTTTTATTATTATACCACATTTGCTTGCAAAATGCAATACATTTGAAAGCACTTTTACAAAAATAGCAGACCTCTTTCATCATAAACACTCGCCCCGTGGTCGTTCCCACAGCGAATCGCTCGGTCAAGCGCCATAATGGTCGCCACAGCGCCGTCAATCTTCTCGGTGGACTTTTCCTTATCTGCTTTGATGTTGCCGGCTGGGTCGGTTCGGATATAGATGTTGTCCATATTCCAACGCAGAACCGGGTGACCGCCGTGGGCTATTTTCTGTTCAAGCACCAGTTTCATCAGTTCTTTGGTCGGCGGGGACATATCTTTAAACCCCTGTCCGAAAGGAACTACTGTGAAGCCCATTCCCTCAAGGTTCTGCACCATCTGCACTGCGCCCCATTGGTCGAAAGCTATCTCTCGGATATTGAAGCGCTCGCCGAGCCGTTCGATGAATTTCTCGATAAAGCCGTAGTGAACCACGTTTCCCTCGGTGGTCCGCAAATAACCCTGTCGCTCCCACACATCATAAGGAACATGGTCACGGTTTACACGCAGGGTCAGATTATCCTCGGGAATCCAGAAGAACGGCAGAATGATGTATTTATCCTCCTCGTCCAAAGGAGGAAAAACAAGCACAAACGCAGTAATATCCGTGGTTGACGAAAGGTCAAGCCCGCCGTAGCAGACGCGCCCCTCCAGTTCCTCCTCATCAACAGCAAACGCGCACTTATCCCATTTCTCCATCGGCATCCAACGCACCGCCTGCTTTACCCATTGGTTCAGACGGAGCTGACGGAAAGCGTTCTCCTCGCCCGGATTCTGCTTGGCAGATTCGCAGGCGGCTTTGACCTTATCTATTCCGACCGTAATGTCAAGGCTCGGATTTGCTTTCTTCCACACTTTCGGGTCAGTCCAATCGTCCGATTCATCAGCGCCGTAAATCACGGGATAAAAAGTAGGGTCGATTTTCCGACCCTCGATTATATCCTTGGCTTTCTGGTGAGTTTCGTAGCAAATGCTGTGAGTGTCCGTTCCGGCGGTGGTTATAAGGAAATACAGCGGCGGATTTGTCGTATACCGAAGATTTCAGCTTGAATTTTGTCGGTTTGTATTTCTTTAGCTTTTTAATGACTATCCATCTCCTTTAGAACAAATAATCTGGTATATTTTTGTTGCGGTTTCATAAGGACTTAATGGTGTAGTATCAATAACAAATGCATCCCTGTAATTTTCAGCTAGAAAAAGTTCATTAATATCTTTCCATTCTTGAGCAAAAAAAGTATCTCTTCCGCTACATGAATTAATGCGTTGTAAAAGCATTGTTGTTTCTGCTGTTAGGATAAAGTGAAGGTGTGGAGTGAACAAGAAATGCTCAAATAAGATCTCTTTGCATTCATTTTGAGTCAACGCCATATCTACAACCACAATAGGATTGACTAACAGCGCTTGCTCTATTTCATTTCTAAACAACAAAAGAAAATCTTTTTTATTCTGTGGTGTTGTTCCACCAAAAATATTTATCAATCCAGCTTTCATCATTTCCGAATAATAAGTATCTGCATTCATAATTTTAACTTCCGTCATAATTTTCATCAATTCATTTGCCACTGACGATTTTCCCACACCATATGTCCCGTCTAACCATATTAGCATATATTCTTATTCCTTTCTATAATTTGAACTTATTTACATTATATCATATTTTCATATGATTGCAACATGGTTTTGAGATTTGGTGTATTCAATGTAAGACAGAAAAACCGCCTTTCGACGGCTTTCGCTCATATTTTTAGTTGAACTGATAAACGAGAATTGCAAACGCCTTTTCGGCTTCGGGGGTCTGGGGTTTGATGTCCTCGCCCCGGTCGTAGTTGTAAACGACCCTGCCGTCCTGCTTTAACATCAGCTTGGAAATCCTGCCGCCGCTGATTCCGTATTCCTCGCTTGGTTCTTCGTAATGCTTTATCCAGTAGCTTACCGAAACCATTCTGCCGTTTTCGTCCTTAACTCCGATTGCGCCCTGTTTCCACATAATCTTTTCCTCCATGTGTTTTTTGTTGTACACATATTAACTCTAAAGCTGCATTATATCAAGCGGTTTTCGGATAATATAGTACACAAATATCAGCGGTCAGAATTGTGTGTATTCTGATGAATAATGCCGAGAATTTTCTCCTGCTCGTCAGCGGAAACCCCTATGTTTTCTAATGCTTCCCGTGTGCCACAATCCGGGCAGATATATGTGTTGGGGTACTTTCTCGAAAGAGCGGGAACCCCGCCGTACCGCGCCCCACAGAGCGGACAGGTGCGAAGATTTGAATTGTTGTTTGCTTTCATATTTGCCCCTTTCTGCTGTTCTCCAATGCGGCGAGAAGAATGCTCTCGTCAAAACCGAAGTTGCTGTAACCCTCAAGGCAAGTCCGAACATACGAACCGCTCGGCAGACCTAGCGGTCGCTCTTCGTGCATGATGTACACGAAAGCCGTTCTGATCGCCGTTTTCCCCGAGAAATATCTCACGGACAAGTCGAGTTCAGTCTTGTAGTAGAATGTCGGATAACCCTCGTACACATCAAGTCGTTCCTCATCGGCAGGTTCAACCGACCAGACTGCGACAGGAACTTCCGCTCCCGATTTCGGCTCAATCGTGAGGTAAGCGCCCGTTTTACTGCCTTTGAAAAGCAGTTCGTAGTCCTTGATGATTGCTGTTCCCACAGCCTTTGCCGTAGGGCAACGCAGCGCCATTTGTCGAACATTCAAGTTGCTTCCATAAGCAAGATAGTATTTTTTCATAGTGTTTTCCTTTCCGAAAGGTTCAGTTTCAGAAATCACCTTTCTACCACCAAAAGCCCCACAGTGTGGGGAGTTGGGGGCAGGAAGCTGATTCCTGCTTTACTGCGGCCTGCCGTTGCGGAATGCCGTGTCACCCTCGAGCCGCTTGGTGTAAAGTTCCCTTGCGGTCTTGAATTCATCGCCGATGAACCCGAGCCTTAAAAGCCAAGTTCTCATTGCGTACTTGGGGTTTTCGGTCTGCTGCGGATTTGAACTTGCGGTTTTGACCTGCTTTGCAAGCTGGCTGAGCGCTAAGCAAAGCTGAATGTAGCTTTTCAGCTGTCCCGCGTGAAGTCCGTTCTGCTTGCCGTTTGCAGGTGCGTCAAATTGGAAAAGTCTGAACTCAATCGTGCCTTTGGTAAAGGTTGCGTGGAGGTTCAGCATATGGTATCTGCTCTCGTTGTAGTGCGCCGACCTGCCGTAATCTGCGTTCTGACTGCCGTACCAGGTGTCCGCAAGCGCCGCCATTGTTTTCGGCTTTTTGCGGTTGAGTTCCACCAGGAAATCCTTGCTGACCGTGCGGCAGTAGCGGTTCATGCGGCTTCTGTCGAGGTTCAAGGCGCTTGCTAAAAGGCTTTCGTGGCTTGCCATTATGTTTGCGAGGTTTCGCAGACTTTGCGGCGTGTGACCTTTGGCCCCGATATGAATGTGAACTCCGCAGCCCCTTGTTGCGTCGCTTTTCGCACCCGCCTTGCGAAGTCTGCGGATAAGCTCCTGCAAGGTTTCCATATCCTTGTAGGTGAGAATCGGGGTAACCATTTCACATTTCTCGCTGT
Source organism: Prevotella sp. (assembly GCA_036758085.1). GTDB lineage: Bacteria > Bacteroidota > Bacteroidia > Bacteroidales > Bacteroidaceae > Prevotella. Next base: position 12,871 of record DAIOXG010000042.1, read on the forward strand.
CGGGTCCCGCAATGCTCACGTCCTTCTGAAACTTCCACTCCCGACCCTCGCCGTCCCATGCGGAGTAGGTATCGTAACCGTTGCGGCCTGCGGTGTGCTCGTGTCTGCCTGTTCCGAAGAACTCGGCGGCAATCTGTGCGGCTTTCGCTCTTGTTATGCTGTTCATCTCAACCTCGACCCCTATGGTCTGGTTCATCATTTCTTCAATCTGCTTGGTGGTTTTCTCGTTCATTTTTGTATCCTCCGTTTGCTTTGCTTCCCTTTCTGAGTTGCCCCTCGGTTGTCGGCGTCCGTGCCGCCTTTTGGGGGCAACCTTGCAGCGTCCTTGCTGCGGTAGACACATATTAACTCTAAAACGAGTATATAGCAAGCGGTTTTACCACAATATATTGAACGAAATACACACGCTGAAATTGTGTATATCAGCCACCGATTTTCCGAACCTCATCAACACCGAGGACAACATTTAAGCCGCTACCATTGTCCCAGCGAACGATGAGATTTCCAATATCGTCAACCCCTCGTACAGTTCCTCTCGTGCCTTTCGGAGGAGCCTGTGGGTCGTCCATTGAAATCAACTCGACACGGCAGCCGACAGGGTACTCGTTTCGGATTTCTGCAAGCTGTTCTTTACTCGGAAACTTCATTTGCAGCACCTCCGTTGGCAGA